>ONRO01000244.1 GCA_900320235.1 uncultured Eubacteriales bacterium | reverse complement strand
TGAATGGGCAGGGTTAACTGAGCTTGAGAATGAACTTGATGAATATTTAATACTAGGAAATAGTTACGATATCAAAGTTCATTGGGTAGCTGAAGATAATGATTATGATTATTTGCGAAGTAAGGGTTTGACTTTGACATCAAATACTAAGTTAGGTGAATATTTTGGTTAAGGTTATGTATACGATAGGAGAGAGAAAAATGTTATTTATTGAATATCCGAAATGTACGACTTGTAAGAAGGCAAAAAAATGGCTTGACGATCATAATATCGAATATACAGACAGACATATAAAGGATCAGAATCCTTCATATGATGAGCTGAAAAAATGGAAAGAGGAAAGCGGACTTCCCATAAAGCGTTTTTTCAATACAAGCGGAATGCTTTACCGTGAAATGCAGCTGAAAGACAGGCTTCCGGAAATGACAGAGGAAGAAATGCTCAGACTTTTATCCACAGACGGTATGCTTGTCAAAAGACCCATAATAGTCTGCAAGGATAAGGTACTGACAGGCTTCCGGGAAAAAGAGTGGGAAGAGCTGCTTTTGAAATAATAACTGTTTTATATATTGCCGATTGTAAAACAGCGAAAGGTCGTTCGCCAACCGCAGGCGGGCGGACCCTCGCAAAACTCCAAAAAGCATTGAAAAAACGGATAAAAGATGTAAAATTGTAATTATTAAAATCTGCATAATAAGAACATTTTTGACTTTTACAATCAGCTATTGTTTTATAAAGACAAGGAGAGCTATGAAAGATTTTTTACCAATCAATAAAAAGGACATGGAAAAAAGAGGCTGGGATCATGTTGATTTTACATATGTTATCGGTGATGCATATGTAGATCATCCCTCGTTCGGTCCGGCAATAATAAGCCGTATACTTGAAGCGGAGGGCTATCGTATTGGGATAATTGCTCAGCCTGACTGGAAGGACCCGGAAAGCATAAATGTTTTCGGCGAACCAAGGCTCGGCTTTCTTGTTTCGGCAGGAAATATGGATTCTATGGTGAATCACTATTCTGTTTCGAAAAAACGCCGCTCAAAGGATTTTTTTACTCCGGGCGGAGTAATGGGAAAACGACCCGATCATGCAACCGTTGTTTACGGTAACCTCATAAGAAGAACGTACAGGAACAAACCGATAATAATCGGCGGAATAGAAGCAAGTCTCAGACGTATGGCACATTATGACTACTGGGATGATTGTCTTAAGCGTTCAGTTCTGCTTGATTCTCAGGCTGATATTCTTTCATATGGCATGGGAGAAAAATCAATAGTCGAAATAGCTGATGCATTGAACAGTGGTATTCCGGTTGAGGAATTGACATTTATCAAAGGAACAGTTTATAAAACAAAAAAGCTTGAGGATCTGTATGACTATATTACTCTTCCGTCATATGAGGAACTAATTGAAGATAAGCTGAATTACGCAAGAAGCTTTTACATACAATATTGTAATACTGATGCGTTCTCCGGAAAATGTCTTGTCGAACCATATCAGGGTGGAATATATGTAGTACAGAATCCGATGTCAAAGCCGCTTACAACAGAAGAAATGGATAGTGTCTATGCTTTGCCTTATATGAGGAATTATCATCCTGTTTATGAAAAAGACGGCGGAATTGACGCTATCAAAGAGGTAAAATTCAGTCTTATCAGTAATCGTGGATGTTACGGCGGATGTAATTTCTGTGCACTTACATTTCATCAGGGACGGATCATTCAGGTCAGAAGCCACAGGTCAATTCTGGATGAGGCTGAGATACTGATAAATGATCCTGATTTCAAGGGTTATATTCATGATGTCGGCGGTCCGACAGCAAATTTCAGGAAGCCTGCCTGTCAGAAGCAGCTCAAAAGAGGAGTTTGCACAAACAGACAATGCCTTTTCCCGAAACCCTGTCCGAATCTTGAAGTCGATCACAAAGATTATCTTGAACTATTGAGAAAGCTCAGGGAATTACCCGGGGTAAAGAAGGTATTCATACGATCAGGAATAAGATTTGATTATATTATGGCTGATCCTGATGAAACGTTTTTCAGAGAGATGTGTGAACATCATATCAGCGGTCAGCTCAAGGTTGCTCCTGAGCATATTTCCGATACAGTTCTAAAAACACTTGGGAAACCTGAAAACAGCGTGTATCGTGCTTTTTGCAAGAAATATGCAGCTATAAACAAAAAACTTGGAAAGCCTCAGTACCTTGTGCCGTATCTTATGTCATCACACCCTGGATCGACTCTTAAAGAGGCGATTGAACTTGCAGAGTATCTGAGAGATAATCATCTGAGCCCTGAACAGGTTCAGGATTTTTATCCGACTCCTTCAACTATTTCAACCTGTATGTATTATACCGGAGTTGATCCGCGTACTATGAAACCTGTTTTTGTAGAACATGATCCTCACAGAAAAGCAATGCAGCGTGCTTTGATACAATATAAGAATCCGAATAATTATGATCTTGTACATGAAGCACTTGAAATAGCTCATAGAACAGATCTGATCGGCTTTGATAAGAAATGTCTGATCCGGCCGAGAAATAATAATGATAGTTCCTTCAGAAAGCCTGATAAAAACAAAGATAAAAAACAAAAGCGTCCTTCATCACAGGCTGAAAAGAAGTATGGTATTTCTTTTGAAAAATATGACAGCATACAAGAAAATGCAAGGAAACAGTCCAGGCAGAATGCGGCAAGGAGAAGGAAACGATTTAAATGACCTTTTTGAATTGATTAAACTTCTGTATGACATCAAGTGTAATAAATTAAAAAATAATTTCCGAATTATTAGCAATTTGTAAATTCGTGATTATGAAGATCGATAATAATTGATTTTTTTTGTGGAATATGGTATGATTACCATAGTACGATAAACATCGACAAAGATTTAACGAACCTGTCTGATGGCCTGATATCGGGTCAGAGGAGTAAGCTGAAAGAATCATTTCAGCTGAAATCAAAGCGGATTGTTAACGTTTGCTTTTGAAGGATTACTGGTCTTTTCGGGTTATCGTCAACAGGAGGTGTTGAATTATGTTGGAAGTTTGGTTGATAGTAATTGTTATTGCAGTTATTATCGAGATCGTAACTCAGGTTCAGCTTGTGACGATATGGGCGGCAATCGGAGGCATAGCTTCACTTATCTGTGATATCTGCGGTGTAGATAATAACATACAGATAATAGTATTCTTCTCCGTAACATTTGTTACACTTGCACTTACACGCCCGTTTGTAAGAAAGCTGACAAAGCACATCAAAAACACACCTACAAACGCTGATATGAATATTGGCAAGACCGGACTTGTAACTAAGATAGTTGATAAGTCAACAGGTGTATTCAGGGTCACAGTTGCAGGTGCAGATTGGTCAGCAGTGACAGACGGTTCACCAATGCCGGATGTCGGATCTTCGGTAAAAGTTGAACGCATCGAGGGTGTTAAGCTTATTGTATCCGTGATTTGACTTAAATTGTTTAGGAAATGAGGTATGTTTTATGGAACCTGGAATTATCGCTTTAATTATCATCGGAATAATAGTTTTGCTTATTATCATTAAGAATATTAATGTAGTACCGCAGTCAAATGCATATGTTATTGAGCGTTTTGGTACATTCTACGCTATATGGGGCAATGGCATCCATGTAAAAGTTCCCTTTATGGACAGAGTTGCAAGAAAGGTTTCACTCAAAGAGCAGGTCGTAGATTTTGAGCCTCAGTCTGTTATCACACGAGATAACGTATCCATGAAGATAGATACAGTAGTATATTATCAGATTACAGATCCGAGACTTTATACCTACGGCGTTGAAAGTCCGATCATGGCAATTGAAACACTTTGTGCAACAACTCTTCGTAATATCATAGGTGAGCTTGAACTCGACAGCACACTTACATCACGTGACAATATAAATGCCCGTATTCGTGAAATACTCGATGAAGCAACAGATCCATGGGGTATTAAAGTAAAACGCGTTGAGCTTAAGAATATTCTTCCTCCTCGTGAGATACAAGTAGCAATGGAGAAGCAGATGAAGGCTGAGCGTGAACGTCGTGCAAGAATACTTGACGCTGAAGGTGAAAAGACAAGTCAGATTCTTGTTGCAGAAGGTCATAAAGAAGCAGCAATTCTTCGTGCAGATGCAATCCGTGAGACAAAAATCCGTGAGGCACAGGGTGAAGCTGAGGCTATTCTCGCTGTTCAGAAGGCATATGCAGACAGTCTGCGTATGTTGAATGAGGCTGCTCCGACTGATAAGGTAATCGCACTCAAGAGCCTTGAGGCATTTGAAAAAGCAGCTGACGGCAGAGCAACAAAGATTATTATTCCTTCTGAGATACAGTCAATGGCAAGTCTTGCAACATCGCTTAAAGAGCTTGCAGTTGAAGGAAATCTTGACAATACTCCAAAATCAAAACAGTCTGTTAATATCCCGAATATGCAGTCACCTGAAACAATTGACCCCGCGCAGGCTCAGGAAGCACTCAGGATAAAAGCAAGACAGGCACTTCAGCAGAATGCACCGCATGTTCAGTAAATAAAATTAAATAATCTTACCCAAAAAGCAAGGTTGATAAAGAAATTAACCTTGCTTTTTTCGGTTATATAATGTAAAATGGTATACGGAATATTTTATTGTAATATCGATATTTATATGTTGATTTGCAATCAATGATTCTGATTTGATCTAAGGAGAGAAAAATTATGTCTGAACAAAAAAAGGTGGCTGTCATTATGGGCAGCGACAGCGATTTTCCAACAGTATCAGGTGCTGTAAAAACTCTTGCTCAGTATGGAGTTCCGTTTGAGGTGCATATAATGTCTGCACACCGTACTCCTGAAAAAGCAGCTGAGTTTTCTGCAAATGCAAGAGCAAATGGTTTTGGTGTTATTATCGCTGCAGCAGGAAAAGCAGCACATCTTGCAGGTGTACTTGCAGCTCATACAACAATACCTGTTATTGGTATTCCTATAAAATCTTCAACACTTGACGGTCTTGATGCCTTGCTTGCAACTGTGCAGATGCCTAAGGGAATTCCGGTTGCAACAGTAGCAATTGATGGAGCTGATAATGCTGCAATACTGGCCGTTCAGATGCTTGCACTTTCCGATGAAACTCTTGCTGAAAAGCTTGCTCAGGAAAAAATCAACATGAAAAACGGAGTTGCAAAAAAGGATGAAGCAATTCAGCTTAAGGTTAAGGAACTGATCTGATATTGTAAACAGTAATGTAGGAAAAAGGAGAATTATATGTCTGAGTTACATGATGAATGTGGAGTTTTCGGCATTTATAAAAATGACGAAGATATAAACATTGTTGACGAAACATATCTTGCACTTTATGCCTTGCAGCACAGAGGTCAGATCGGTGCTGGAATAGCCATAAATAAAGGCGGAAAAATGGTATATTACAAGGATCATGGAATGATCCCTGAAGCTCTTCCGGAATCCGAACTTAACAGACTTGGCACAGGTAATATTGCCCTGGGTCATGTTAAGTATTCTTCCGGAGAGGCAGTTGATCATGAAAACCTTGCTCCTCTTGTAATGAGATATATAAAGGGTCAGCTTGCAATATGTATGAACGGATGCCTGACAAATTTTCACGAGCTTCGTGAAGAGCTTAACCAGGGAGCTGCTATTTTTCAGTCAAACGGTGATACAGAGATAATATCATATCTGATAGCAAGGGCAAGAATTAATTCAGTATCTATTGAGGATGCAGTTATTGAAGCTGTCAATAAACTTAACGGAGCTTATGCAATTGTACTAATGTCTCCGAGCAAACTTATTGCAGTACGTGATCCTATGGGAATAAGACCTCTCTGTTTTGGTAAAATAGGAGAAAGCTTCGTATTTGCATCAGAATCATGTGTATTCGATAGCCTTGGCGGTGAATTTATCCGGGATATTGAACCGGGCGAAATGCTGGTCGCTGATGAACAAGGTATACATAGTTATAAATTTGCTCAGAGCAAAAAAACAGCTCTCTGTCTTTTTGAATATGTATATTTCTCTCGTCCTGACAGTGTGATTGATGGTGTATCTGTGGCTAAAGCCAGACAGAGGGCAGGAAGGCTTCTTGCACAGCAGCATCCTGTTGATGCTGATATTGTCTGTGGTGTTCCTGATTGCGGTATTGAATCCGCAATCGGATATTCAATGGAATCCGGGATAAGATATGCGACTGGCCTTATCAAAAACAAATATATTGGCAGGGCGTTCAATAACAGAAAAAAGAATAATGAATATCTGATGAGGATAAAACTTAATGCACTCAAGCATAATGTTGAAGGAAAACGAGTAATAGTAATTGACGATTCCATTCTGAAGGGTGCAACAAGTAAACATATTGTAGAGCTTTTGAAATCTGCCGGAGCAAAGGAAGTTCATATGAGAATAGCATCTCCGATGTTTATAAATCCATGCTATCTTACAAGTGATACAACACCCAAAGAAGATCTTATTGCTTCAAGAATGACTAATGATGAAATCTGCCGTTATATCGGGGCAGATAGTCTTGGCTTCCTTTCCCCGGAAAGCTTGCACGAAGTTGCAAAGGAATGCAGACTCGATTTCTGTGATGCATGCTTTACAGGAAACTATCCTTTAAATATTACAGATACAACAAGAGCAGATAAGTATTCACACAAAATAAAACATTAATACGGTAGAGCCGTTTGGAGGTTAAAATATGAAAAGCTTTAGTGACAGTTATAAGGCAGCTGGTGTAGATGTAACAGCCGGTTATAAATCTGTTGAGCTGATGAAGGAACATGTTGCAAAGACAATGACTAATGGTGTACTTTCAGGTATCGGCGGATTCGGAGGCTTGTTTGAGATTGATACAACAGGTATTAATCATCCTGTTCTTGTATCCGGAACCGATGGTGTTGGAACAAAATTAAAAGTAGCAATGCTTCTTGAAAAACATGATACAATCGGTATTGACTGTGTTGCAATGTGTGTAAACGATATTATCTGCTGCGGTGCTAAACCACAGTTTTTCCTGGATTATATTGCAATCGGAAAAAACTATCCTGAAAAAGTTGCTGAAATAGTCAAAGGTGTAGCAGAAGGATGTGTACAGAGCGGATGTGCTCTTATCGGCGGTGAAACAGCTGAGCATCCCGGAATGATGCCTGAGGATGATTATGATCTTGCAGGTTTTTCAGTCGGAGTTGTAGACAAGGAGAAAATTCTTAAACCTGAAACCCAGAATGCCGGAGATGTAATGATAGGCATAAAATCAAGCGGAGTTCATTCAAATGGTTTTTCACTTGTAAGAAAGGTTTTTGATATCAGTACAAAAGAAAGCATTTCAAAGTATTATGATGAACTTGGTATGACTTTGGGAGAAGCACTTCTTACACCTACAAGAATATATGTTAAGGCTGTTCTTAAACTGCTTGACAGCGTAAAGGTTAAGTCTGTTTCTCATATTACCGGCGGCGGTTTCTATGAAAACATTCCTCGTTCACTTCCAAAGGGTCTTTCAGCAAAGATAAAGCGCAGTGATGTTCAGGTGCTTCCGATATTCGAGCTTATCGCAAAGACCGGGAATATTCCTGAACGTGATATGTTTAATACATTTAATATGGGTGTAGGAATGACAGTAGTTGTTGATAAAGCAGATGCTGAAAATGCTGTTAAGGTTCTGAAAGAAGCAGGCGAGGATGCATATATTCTTGGAGAGCTTGTCGAGAGTGATGAGGGTGTAATCATTGAATAAAACTATTCACCCGAAGGAGAGAATATGATAATGAAAAATATTGTTGTCCTTGTTTCCGGCGGAGGAACAAATTTACAGGCATTGATAGATGCTCAGGAAAGTGGGATAATCGCACAGGGAAAAATAACCTGTGTCATTTCCTCAAAACCCGGTGTATACGCACTGGAGAGGGCAAAAAAGCATAATATAAAAACCAGGGTGATCGCGAGAAAAGAATATTCTGATTCTATTGAATACAGTAAGGCAATTCTTGCTGCATTGAATGAAGAAAAGGCTGATCTTGTGATATATGCAGGATTTATGACAATTCTTGATGAGCTTGTTGTAAAGGCATATCCGAATAAAATGATGAATGTGCATCCTGCGCTTATCCCGAGTTTCTGCGGAAAAGGTTATTATGGTCTCAGAGTTCACGAGGAGGCACTAAAAAAAGGTGTTAAGCTTACAGGAGCTACTGTACATTTTGTAACAGAGATATGCGATGGAGGCCCGATAATACTTCAGAAGGCTGTTGAGGTACAGAAAGATGATACTCCCGAGATTCTTCAGAAAAGAGTTATGGAGCAGGCGGAGTGGAAAATATTACCCGAAGCAGCAGCATTATTCTGCGAAGATAAACTTGAAGTAAAAAATAATATAGTATATATAAAAGACTGAAAGGAGAACTAAGATGACAGATCTGGTAAAGGAAATATCATCAACAACGTATCCGGGACGCGGAATCATTATCGGAAAAAGTGAGGATGGAAAAAAAGCTGTTATTGGTTATTTTATTATGGGAAGAAGCACTAACAGCAGAAACAGAGTTTTTGTTAAAGAAGGAAATGATCTGAAGACGCAGGCATTTGATCCTTCACAGCTTGTTGATCCGTCACTTATTATATATGCACCTGTCCGTACACTTGAGAAACAGACAGTCGTAACAAACGGTGATCAGACAGATACAGTAAGAGATTATATTCTTGAAGGAAAGAATTTTGAAGATGCATTAAGAACAAGAACCTTCGAGCCTGATCCGCCTAATTTCACACCGAGAATATCCGGAATACTTGAATTTGGTGAAAATGATTTTTCATATAAGATGTCAATTCTCAAGAGTAACGAAGGAAGAGAACAGTCAGCACTTCGTTTTTTCTATGAGTATTCACAGCCCATAGCCGGAGAAGGACATTTTATTCATACATATAAATGTGATGGAAATCCTATTCCTTCATTTGAAGGTGAACCTACTCTTGTAGATATTAAGGGTGATATTGATACATTTACAGATAATGTATGGAATGCTCTTAATGAGGATAATAAGGTTTCACTTTATACCAGATTTATTGATCTTGCAACCGGAGAATTTGAGGATAGGGTTGTAAACAAAAATAAATAAGCTACATGATAATATGCAGAATCATGAAAGGAGCAATCTTTAATGAATGAACTTGAATTAAAATATGGCTGTAACCCGAATCAGAAGCCGTCCAGAATATTTATGGAGGATGGCAGAGAGCTTCCTGTAACTGTACTTAACGGCAGACCGGGATATATTAATTTTCTTGATGCCTTTAATAGCTGGCAGCTTGTAAGTGAACTTAAAGCAGCAACAGGACTTCCGGCAGCAGCATCATTCAAGCATGTAAGTCCTGCAGGTGCAGCAGTTGCAACAGAGCTTTCAGATACACTTAAAAAGATATATTTTGTTGATGATCTTGAACTTTCACCCATAGCAAGTGCTTATACAAAGGCAAGGGGTGCAGACAGAATGTCATCGTATGGTGACTGGGTGGCACTTTCTGATACTTGTGATAAGGAAACAGCCCTTCTTCTCAAGAGGGAAGTATCAGACGGTATCATAGCTCCGGATTATACTGAAGAAGCTCTTGAGATACTCAAATCAAAGCGTAAAGGTACATACAATGTTGTAAAGGTAGATCCTTCATATGTACCTGCTGCTGTCGAGCATAAACAGGTTTACGGTATTACATTTGAGCAGGGCAGAAATGATCTGAAGATTGATTCAGAAATGTTGACTAATATTGTTACTGAAAATAAAGAATTTACTGATGAAGCAAAAAGAGATCTTATCATAGCTCTTATTACACTTAAATATACACAGTCAAATTCTGTATGCTATGCTAAAGATGGACAGGCAATCGGTGTCGGAGCCGGTCAGCAGTCAAGAATCCATTGCACAAGACTTGCAGGAAATAAGGCTGATATCTGGTATCTGCGTCAGTGTCCAAAGGTACTTGAGCTTCCGTTCAGAGATGATATCAGACGTCCCGACAGAGATAACACTATTGACGTATATATCTCAGATGATTATGAAGATGTACTTGCAGACGGTGTATGGGAACAGTTCTTTACTGTAAAGCCTGAGCCCTTTACAAGAGAAGAGAAGAAGCAGTGGCTCAGTACATTCAATGGCGTTTCACTTGGTTCAGATGCATTTTTCCCGTTCGGAGATAATATTGAGAGAGCAAAACGCAGTGGTGTTCAGTTTATTGCACAGCCCGGCGGCTCAATTCGTGATGATAATGTTATCGATACCTGTAATAAGTATGGAATGACAATGGCATTTACAGGAATCCGTCTTTTCCATCACTGATATGGAGGTAATAAAATGAAAATTCTTGTAGTAGGCGGCGGCGGAAGAGAACATACAATTATCCGTAAGCTCAAGGAAAGCCCGAAGGTTGATAAAATATATGCAGCTCCGGGTAACGGAGGAATATCCCGTGATGCTGAATGTGTAAACATTGGTGTTATGGATAAACAGGGAATAATCAGTTTTGCTAAAGAAAACCAGATTGACCTTGTATTTGTTGCTCCCGATGATCCGCTTGCAGATGGCATGGTAGATGCTTTGACTGCAAATGATATCAGAGCTTTTGGCCCCCGCGGTGAAGCTGCAATTATCGAGAGCAGTAAGGTTTTTTCAAAGAACCTTATGAAAAAGTATAATATTCCGACTGCTGAATACGAAGTGTTCTCGGATCCTGCGAAGGCAATTACATATATTGAGAATAAGGGTAAATATCCTGTTGTTATCAAGGCTGATGGTCTTGCACTCGGAAAGGGCGTAATAATAGCAAAGGATCATGATGAAGCGATAGCAGCAGTAAAGGAAATAATGGAGGATAAGAAATTCGGCGACTCAGGAAATAATGTTGTAGTTGAGGAATTTCTGACAGGTCCGGAAGTTTCTGTTCTTGCATTTACTGATGGAATAGCTCTCAAGCCGATGGTTTCATCAAAGGACCATAAAAGGGCATATGATAACGATGAAGGTCTTAATACAGGCGGAATGGGTACTATAAGTCCAAATCCGTATTATACCGACGAAATAGCAGAAATCTGCAGAAAAACTATATTCGAGCCGACCGTTGCTGCTATGAACAGTGAAAACAGAACATTCAAAGGCTGTCTGTATTTCGGACTTATGATTACACCAGACGGACCAAAGGTAATTGAATATAATGCCAGATTTGGTGATCCTGAAGCTCAGGTCGTTCTTCCCAGACTTAAAACAGACCTTGTTGATATCATAGAAGCTGTAATTGATGAAAAGCTTTCACAGCTGGATATAAAATGGTCTGATGAAGCAACAGCCTGTGTTGTAATGGCGTCAGGCGGATATCCTCTTGCGTATAAGAAAGGTATTGAAATATCAGGACTTGATGAGGATGGTCAGATTGATGGAGCAACTGTTTATCATGCAGGTACAAAATATGAAAACGGAAAGTTCTATACAAACGGAGGACGTGTGCTTGGAATTACTGCTTCCGGAAAGACTCTTGATGATGCTCTGGAAAAAGCATATGCAGCAGTAAATAAAATAAAATTTGAGGGCGCACATTTCAGGACTGATATCGGAAAAACAAAATAATTCAGCCAACCCGTGTTAGAATAATGTAACACGGGTTTTGAATTAATAAAGTTATTTACTTGCAAAAATGCAAATCGATTAAAATTTTGATGGGAAAACATATTATACTGTGAATAACTAATAGAATTTGAATTGGATTAATTTTATATAATACGTTTTTGTCAGATTTACTTGATTTTTATGGTATTTTATGTTTAAATAGAATAAATATATGTTAAAGGAGGGGCGAAAATTGGCTAAGGATTTTATTAAAGCTATTCTCGAAACCGAGGAAGCCTGCCGTAATAATGAAAATGAGGCTAAGAAAAAATCCGAGGAAAGAAAGCTTTCTGCAAAAACTGATGCAGAAAAAATTATTTCTGATGCAAGAAAGGATATAGAAAAAATGCTTGATGATGATAAAAAAGCGGTCAATAAAAGCATTGATTCCAGATTTCAGAAGGAGATATTAAAAGCAGAGCAAGAATGCACCAAGCTTTCTGAAAAAGCTGATAAAAACCGCAGTAAAGTTATAGATATGGCAATTGAATCTATTGGATCAAATTCTATGTAAATCAATGACAATGAATGATTGTGATCTATAATTGAGAATGGCTTGATAGTTGTTTTCAGTAGGCTTTATAAATGAAAAAAAGTGTGGTGATATTATTTGGCTATATTAAAAATGAAGACCGTAAGGATTATCGCTTTGAAAAAAGACAGGAAAAGGATCCTTGAACATCTTCAGAACAGTTCTCTTGTACAGGTAAGACATAACGATATTCCTGAGAAAGGTTTTTCACGTTCAGATACTGCTGCTCAGCTTCAACAGTTTGACAGAAATACAGGACTGATGAAGCAGGCACTGAAAATACTTGATAAAACTGTTCCAGAAAAGAAAGGATTGCTTGCATCATTCAAAGGCAGAAGAGAGATCGAACCTGAGGATATCGGAAAGATAGCTTCAGCATCTCCGAAGGTAATCGGTATCTGTAATAAGATTATTGATCTTGAAAAACAGCGTGCTGATACAGCAGCTGAAAGAATAAGATTAAAAACTCTCCTTGCCCAGCTCGAACCATGGAAATCACTCGATATTCCTCTTAATACATCTGATACAGCTACAACAGCAGTATTTATCGGAACATTTCCAAGAATGTATGATGATGTGAGTCTTTCTGAGGCTCTTGCTCAGGATGACGAACTGATCTTTAATTATGAGATATTCTTCTCATCATCAGTTCTGACATGTGCAGTTATTTATGTGCCAAAGACACAAAGAGAACAGGCTGAAAATCTTTTAAGAACTCTTGGTTTTACAAGACCGCTTAATCCAACCTCAAAAATACCAAGTGAAAAGATAAAAAGGCTTGAAAAAAAAGATGATGAACTTATCAAAAAAATAAGTGAAGCAACAGTAAATATACAGAAGTATGCTAAATACCGTTCTTCAATCTCTGATACACTGGATTATTATAATCTTCGTGCTGATAAGTATAGAGTTATTTCAGAGCTTGATCAGAGCAGAAATACATTTATTCTGTATGGATATGTTCCGGAAGAAGATGAAAAGGAGCTCGAAGCATTGTGCCTTAAAGCGGCAGATTGTATTATTGAATTTGAGCAGGCAGGAGATGATGCTCCGGTCAAGCTTAAAAACAATAAATTCGCAGAGCCGGCCGAAAGTATTGTAACAATGTATTCTCCTCCGTCCAGAACAGATATTGATCCTACTCCTATACTGGCATTTTTCTTTTATTTCTTCTTTGGAATGATGTTTTCGGATGCTGGATATGGATTATTGCTTGTTATTGGGACCGCAATCGGAATAAGCGTATTCAAGCCTGATAAACAAATGAGGAATAATCTTAAACTATTTCAGTATTGCGGTATTGCAACTATATTCTGGGGACTTGTTTTCGGTAGTATTTTTGGTGATGCACCGGCAGTTTTCTATAAGATGTTCACAGGAAACGAAATTACAATGGCTCAGTTATTACCGTGGCCAACCCTTGATACCCAGAAGGATGCACTTACAATAATGATACTGTCAATTGCTCTCGGACTTGTCCATATACTTGTCGGAATGAGCTGTAAGTTTTATGTCTGTATCAGACAGAAAAAATATGCTGAAGCATTTTTTGATACCGGTTTATGGATGACGATGCTTATCGGCTTTGCAATTCTTGCAGCTGGTATGGTAACATTACCGATACTTATGACCATAGGTGAAATAATTGCAATTGCATCAGCTGTTGGCCTTGTTCTGACACAGGGCAGAGGAAAAAAAGGTATTTTCGGAAAGCTTATGGGCGGTGTAGCTTCGCTTTATGATATTACAAGCTATATAAGTGATCTTCTCAGTTACTCAAGACTGCTTGCTCTTGGACTTACAACTGGTGTTATGGCACAGGTATTCAATATGCTTTCAACGCTTATGGGTACGAACGTAGTTGGTATAATATTTATGATCGTGATATTTATTGCAGGTCATGCAATAACGATCGGACTGAATGCTCTCGGTTCATATGTTCATACAATGAGACTTCAGTATGTCGAGATGTTCAGTAAATTCTATGAGGGCGGCGGAAAGAAATTTGAACCGTTCTCTGTAAACAGCAAAAACTTTAAGATAAAAAAATCTGATAAAAACTGATCTGGAGGTTATTAATTATGAATGGAATAGTATTTGCAATTTTGGCGGCTTCAATAGCAACGGTACTTTCAGGTATCGGCTCAGCAAAAGGTGTAGGCGGAGCTGCTCAGACAGCTATGGGTGTTCTGTCTGAGGATTCATCAATGTTTGGTAAGATGCTCGTTCTTACACTTCTTCCCGGTACACAGGGTCTTTACGGATTTATTGTCGGATTCCTTATTATGATCAACTGCGGTGTACTCGGCGGCGAAGTTCCGTCTCTTATGCAGGGCCTTGGTTATGTTGCAGCTTCTCTTGCAATTGGCTTTGGCGGAATGATCTCAGGTTTTGCACAGGGAAAGGCTTCAGTTGCTGGTATCTCAATGTGTGCAAAGGATGAATCAAACTTCTCAAAAGCAATGGTTTCTATCACACTCGTTGAGATCTATGCTCTTCTTGCTTTTATAGTTTCTCTTCTTATGGTAATTTCCATTCCCGCTATTAAAATGTAATTAAGAGTTTATAGTGTGTATACCGGAAACTACTGAAATAAAGAAGGCGGTGAAATTATGAGCAACGATGAAAAGATTCTTTCTGTCATCAAAAAGGAAAGTGAAGAGAAAATCAAGGCTCTTAATGATGACGCTGAAAAGGTATATCTTGAGATCACGGGTGAGGCCGTGAAAAAAGCAGAAGAAATAAGAAGAAGCGGTGAGCATAAAGTTCAGCTTCAGGCAGAAAATCTTCTGAAGGCTTTCAGAAGCAGAGCGGAACTTGAAAGACGCAATGCTTTACTCCGTACAAAGAGGAAAGAAATTGAAAAAACTATCGGAATGATTCAAAAACATATAAATTCCATGAATGAGAAGGATTATTTCAGATTTATTCTCAGACTTGCAAAAAATCTTGAAAATACTGACGGTGTAATGTATTTTAATTCATCTGACTTGAAACGTATGCCAAAAAATTTCCAGATGATACTTGAGGATCATTCAATAAATTCAAAATTGTCCGATACACCTGATGACAGTATCGATGGTGGATTTATTCTGAAAAACGGAGATATTGAGGAAAATATGAGTATATCTTCTTTGATAGAGGAAAAAAGAGAAAAGCTGGAGGATTTGATCAGCTCAGAGCTTTTTAAGGATTAAGGGGGAATTTATATGGCATTATCGTATGAATTTTCCATAGGCTCGGTAAGGGCGAGGGAAAAAATGCTTCTTGGAAAAGCAGAGATTGAGCAGCTTCTGAGTATGAAAAATGAATCAGAAATAATCACATTTCTTAAGGATAAGGGATATCCTGACGGTGAAACTGTTACAGAAATCCTTGATCTTGCCAAAATCAGAATGTGGGATTATATTAGAAGCGTAGCTCCTGAAATGTCTGTTTTTGAGCCATTTTATCTTCAGAATGATATTCATAATTTCAAGACAATATTGAAAGGTGTAATGTTTAAAAAAGATTTTAATTCTTTTCTTATCAGACCTTATACAATAGAACCTGAGATTATGAAGACTGCAATAGAAAACAGAAAATTTGAAAAGCTTCCTGAATGGATTGCCGAACCGGCAGATAAGGCATATGAATTGCTTGCACATACTAAGGATGCAAGACTCAGTGATGCCGCTGTTGACAGGGCTCTTATGGAAAGGCTTATCAGGCTAAGCAAAAGCTCAAAATCAGCATTTCTTGAAAAGTATTTTAATACATTTACATTCTTCGCAAATATAAAAATAGCTCTCCGTGCTTCAAGAGCAAAGACTACAATGGAATATCTCGATATTGCACTATGTGAATGTGATGGTTTTGATAAAGATAAAACTAAAAAAATGATCATGTCCGGCGCTGAAAGACTGATCAAATATCTTGAAAATATCAGTAATTATGATTGTAAGACAGCAATAAGTCTTTATAAGGAAAGACCGTCAGAATTTGAAAGATTTGTTGACAATAAGCTTATGAAGATATCTAAAGATATGTGCCGGTTATCGAATGAAGGTCCTGAACCGATGTTTGGATACTTTATCGGATGTGAATACGAAAGAAGGACAGTAAATATCATTTCGAATGGTGTAAGAACAAATACACCTCCTGAAAAGATAAGAGAAAGGCTGCGTGAAACATATGGTTAAAAATATAGCTTTTATTGGTGACAGCGAAAGCGTTAAGGGTTTTTCCGCAGTTGGAATAGATGTCCTTGTTTGTGATGATACAACTGAGGCACCTGTTATCCTTAAGAATACAGCAGATAAGGAAATGTATGCTGTTATTTTTATGACTGAGGAGCTTTTTGAAACAGCAGCTAAAGAAGTCAAAAAGCTCTCTGAACAGAGTATGCCTGCTGTTATTCCTCTGCCCGGCGCAAGGGGAAACAGTGGGATAGGAATAAAAAGACTTTCCTCTTTTGTTGAACAGGCAGTTGGTTCAGATATCCTATTTAAGAATCATTGATTCTAAATTTCAAGTTAGCTTATAAACTGACTTGTGTTTCTGTTAAAAACTTGTGAAAAGAAATACAATTAATAAAACAGTTTCGCTAAAGTCATAAAATGACTTGCAGAGTAAAACTGAAAAAGCTTTGCTCTGTCAGAAGGCAGTGAAACTCCTAAAAAGGGGTGTAAATAATTTGGCAAACGGAATAATAACAAAAGTTGCAGGACCTTTGGTAATTGCTGAGGGTATGCGTGATGCAAATATGTTTGACGTTGTGCGTGTAAGTAAACAAAGGCTTATCGGTGAAATAATCGAGATGCACGGCGATCAGGCTTCAATTCAGGTTTATGAGGAAACATCAGGTCTTGGTCCCGGAGAAGAGGTTGAGTCAACCGGCGCTCCTCTTTCTGTTGAACTTGGCCCTGGTCTGATCGGATCTATTTATGATGGAATTCAGAGACCTCTGAATGAAATAATGAAAAAGGTTGGAAATAATCTTACAAGAGGTGTTGAGGTTCCTTCACTTGACCATGAAAAGAAATGGTATTTTCTGCCGACTGTGAAAAAGGGCGATGAGGTATCAGCAGGTGATGTGCTTGGAACAGTTCAGGAAACCCATGCTGTACTTCATAAAATACTGGTTCCAAATAATGTATCAGGTAAGGTTACTGAAATCAGGGAAGGCGACTTCACAATTGATGAAGCAGTCGCAGTACTTGAAAAAAATGGAAAGAAAGAAAATGTCTGCATGGCAACAAAATGGCCTGTTCGTGTCGGCAGACCATATAAAAGAAAGCTTTCTCCGGATATTCTTCTGACAACCGGTCAGCGTACAATCGATACACTTTTCCCGATAGCAAAAGGCGGCGTTGCTGCAGTTCCTGGTCCTTTTGGTTCAGGTAAGACAGTAGTACAGCATCAGCTTGCAAAATGGGCAGCTGCAGATATAATAGTATATATCGGCTGCGGTGAACGTGGAAATGAGATGACGGATGTTCTTAATGAGTTCCCTGAACTAAAAGACCCAAGAACAGGTAATTCACTTATGGAAAGAACAGTCCTGATAGCAAACACATCAGATATGCCTGTTGCTGCGCGTGAAGCCTCTATATATACAGGTATAACTATTGCTGAGTATTTCAGAGATATGGGCTTTACAGTAGCTCTTATGGCTGATTCTACTTCACGATGGGCAGAGGCGCTCAGAGAAATGTCCGGACGTCTTGAAGAAATGCCTGGTGAAGAAGGTTACCCCGCATATCTTGGTAGTCGTCTGGCTCAGTTCTATGAAAGAGCAGGCCGTGTAATTGTAAATGGTAAAAAGGATATTGAAGGCGCACTTTCTGTAATAGGCGCAGTTTCTCCTCCAGGCGGTGATATTTCAGAACCTGTATCGCAGGCAACACTGAGAATCGTAAAAGTATTCTGGGGACTCGATGCAAGTCTTGCATACAAGAGACATTTCCCGGCAATAAACTGGCTGACAAGTTATTCACTGTACACAGATCAGCTTCAGAAATGGTATGAGGAAAATGCTTCAGAAGATTTTATTGCTCTGCGCGGAAGACTTATGTCTTTGCTGCAGGATGAGGCAGAATTACAGGAAATTGTAAATCTTGTAGGTATGGATGCACTTTCTGCTTCTGACAGACTCAAGCTTGAAACAGCAAGAGCTATCCGTGAGGATTATCTGCATCAGAATGCATTCGATCCGACAGATACCTATACCTCGCTTAAAAAACAGGTGCTCATGATGAGAGCAATACTTCTTTGCTATGATAAATCTATTGAGGCATTGAAATCAGGTGCTGATATAAACCTTCTTGTAGGTATGCTCGTAAGAGAAAGAATAGGAAGATTCAAATATGAAAGCGAAAATCAGATAGATCAGGAATTTGAATCGATAAAAGCTATTCTTGATAAAGAGATTAGTGATGTACTTGAAAGGAGTGAGGACTGATGCCAAAGGAATATCGTACAATACGAGAGGTCGCAGGTCCTCTTATGATGGTAACAGATGTAGAAGATGTTACTTATAACGAACTCGGTGAAATTGAGCTTCCTAATGGTGAAATACGTCGCTGTCAGGTTCTTGAAGTTAACGGTACTAATGCACTTGTTCAGCTGTTTGATTCAGCGGCAGGTATAAATCTTGCACAATCCAAAGTTAGATTCTTAGGAAAGTCTATGGAATTACCTGTTTCGGGTGATATGCTTTCAAGAGTATTTGACGGTCTTGGCAATCCGATTGACGGCGGGCCTGCAATTATTCCAGAAAAAAGACTTGATATTAACGGCACTCCTATGAACCCTGCTGCAAGAGATTATCCACAAGAGTTTATTCAGACAGGTATTTCAGCAATTGATGGTCTTAATACACTTGTAAGAGGTCAGAAACTGCCGATCTTCTCTGCTTCAGGTCTTCCTCATGCACAGCTTGCTGCACAGATTGCAAGACAGGCAGCAGTAAGAGGAAAAAATGAACAGTTTGCAGTTGTATTTGCTGCAATGGGTATTACTTATGAGGAATCAGATTATTTTGTTCAGTCATTCAAGGAAACTGGAGCTATTGACAGAACAGTAATGTTTGTAAATCTTGCAAATGACCCTGCCATTGAGCGTATTGCTACTCCCAGAATGGCTCTTACAGCAGCAGAATATCTCGCATTTGATATGGGTATGCATGTTCTTGTAATTATGACAGATATTACAAACTATGCTGATGCACTTCGTGAGGTTTCAGCAGCCAGAAAAGAAGTACCCGGACGAAGAGGCTATCCCGGATATATGTATACGAACCTCGCGACTCTGTATGAGAGAGCTGGCAGACAGAAAGGTAAGGATGGTTCAATTACACTTATCCCTATACTTACAATGCCAGAGGATGATAAAACTCATCCTATTCCTGACCTTACAGGCTATATTACAGAGGGTCAGATAATTCTCAGCCGTGAGCTTTACAGAAAAGGTATCATGCCTCCGATCGATGTTCTTCCTTCACTTTCCCGTCTTAAGGATAAGGGTATAGGCAAGGGCAGAACAAGAGAAGACCATGCTGCAACAATGAACCAGCTTTTCTCTGCATATGCAAGAGGAAAGGAAGCCAGAGAACTTATGATTGTCCTTGGTGAAGCAGCACTTACAGATATTGATAAAAAATATGCGGAATTTGCAGAACAGTTTGAGAGAGTATATGTTTCACAGGGATATACTACAAATCGCAGTATTGAAGATACTCTCGATACAGGTTGGAGACTTCTTCATATTCTTCCAAGAAGTGAGCTGAAAAGAATCAAAGACGATATGCTTGACGAATTCTACGGAAAAAAATAAGTCCGGGAGGTTTTCATATTGGCAATAATGAATGTTAATCCGACAAGAATGCAGATGACTAAGCTGAAAAAGCAGCTTCTTACAGCAAGAAGAGGTCATAAAATGCTGAAGGATAAACGTGATGAGCTGATGCGTCAGTTTATCGAACTTGTCCAGGAAAATAAAAGGCTCCGAGATAAAGTGGAGGCAGAGCTTTCTGTATGTAACGCTGCATTTACGAATGCAAGTGCTGTAATGAGTCGTGAAGCTCTTGAATCTTCACTGATGTCTTCAAAACAGAGAACAGGTGTAGATGTCAGATCAAAGAACATTATGAGTGTTGATGTTCCTGTTTATAAAACAGTGGCTGAAAGCTCAGATGAATCTGATATTTTCCCATATGGTTTTGCATTTACTTCTTTTGAGCTTGATGATGCAGTAATGTCACTTAATGAATTACTTCCTGATCTGATCAAGCTGGCACAGATCGAAAAAAGCTGTGAGCTTATGTCAGCTGAGATTGAAAAAACCAGAAGAAGAGTTAATTCTTTAGAGCATGTTATGATCCCAAGATATGAGGAAACAATAAAATATATTTCTATGAAACTTGAGGAAAATGACAGATCAAGCAGAACCAGGTTAATGAAGGTCAAGGATATGCTTCTTGATAAAGCACATAATTACTCGGGAAAATAATCAATTATTTAATATAGCGGCAGGTTGTTTCAATTCCTGCCGCCTTATTTTAGCAGATATTTGAACTAAAATATAGTTGATCCGCTTCTGGTGTATTTAGTCAGGATATTTCTTATTCGTAATGAAATTCGGATTATTAAAACTCTTTCTGAAAATAAAAATATTTTGAGGTAGCATTATGTTAAGTAGAGAAGAGATAAAAGAAAATACAAAATCAATGTCACAAAACGAATATTCAAGGCTGGTTGCTGAGGTACATCTTTCCAAAGCGGCTCGCGAGAAATGCACAATGCTTGAACTTGAAAATGAAGAGCTTCGTCTCGAAAATGAAAGACTAAGAATGGTTGTTTACGGGACTTTTTCAGAAAAGGAGAATCTGATAGCTAAAAATTATGATACTCTGATAAACGAAGCAGATTTTATTTCTGAAAGAATAAAAGATGATAATAGAGAATTATCTGATTCGCCCTCTGCAATGGACATTATTAAAGAACAAATACGTTCATATCCACCAAATGATGAACTTGATGATTATATAAACTATCTATTTCGCAGTTATTTTTTAGATAATGATCTGAATGATTGTTCGAAATGTGATGGAAAGTATAGAGCAATATCTATGGTTCCAAAAACGACTTTGAAAATTGAGGAAAACAAAGCAGTTCTGATCGATGAAGTATTTATGGGGTATAAATGTGATAAATGCGGTGATGAACTTTCGAACGGATTTGATGTGTTGAAAAAATCTGCTCCGGTAATACATGAGTTAGATGTAAGCGCAGAGGTGATATCTTATATTCTGGTGCAGAAATATTTATTTAACAGATCGTTTAAGACACAGGAATTATACTGGAAAAGTCATGGACTGGATTTAGATCAGAATACAATGTGCAGTTGGTGCAATGAAGCTTGTGATAAATGGCTTGTGCCGTTATATAATCAATTTAAAAATGAGCTTCTGAAACGGCCTTTGATATGTGCTGATGTCGAGGGTATAAGAAATTATAAAATTACTGATAATGATTATCTTACAGAAGAAAACAAAATGTTTGATATGTTTGTTTACAGAACACCGGCAAAGGATAAGAACCCGGTTGTCGTATATGATCTTAATGAAAACTATCGGTATTTTTATGAAGCAATTAATTACGAAGAACCATCTGAATATCTGAAAAACTACAAAGGAGTAATTCATACTGAGAAAACCGAAAAATTTGATTTTCCGGGCAGACAGTTTTCTATTGCTGCTATGTGGAGCAGAGTATATAAGCTTTTTGAAGAAGTATATGATATGATTCCTCCACGGTATCATAGCGGTTCAACAGTTGAACAATGCATTGAAATCTGCAGTGAAATAATAAAAAATGATAAGGATAGTGAACCTATCGACGAAGAAGATGTAAAACTTGAAATAAGAGAGATAACAAATAAAGAACTGACAGATTGTCTGATTGAGCTTGCAACCGAATTTGTGACCTCAGGAAAAGATCCGGAAATAAAAAGTACAATAGGAAAAGCATATAACTATATACTAGATAATCTGGATGAGTTGGAATGCTATTATACAAACGGTCAGACAAGTGTTGACAATCATTTATGTTCGGAATTGTATGAAGAATTGTTATCAGGAGGAAGTTGGCAGTTCCTGGATTTAAAATCACATTCAGACAGAACGACCGCTGTCATGAGCATCATTCAGACAGCACTTTTGAATAATCTTGATCCTCAGAATTATCTTACATATTATTTAAAAAATATTGCTTCTGCAGATAAACCAGGTCCTGAAAAACTGTATCCGTGGTCATGTTCAGATTGTTGTAAAATACTTATGCATAATAACTCTGAACCGAGGGATAATTTCAGGCGTATCTCATATAGAAAAAAATAGTAGAAAAAAAGCTGCCGTTATTAAAGCATGGCAGCTTTTTTATTATGAAATCTGTGGTAATCGGTAATGAACAAATGATGATATTAAAAAGACATATAGAAGAAATTCTTTTAAGTGCTATAATATGGTTGAAAATAATTGTCGAAAATATAAAAATAATTCTTGTAATTTGATTCAAAATACTGTATAATGATTATATCAAATTATATATAACATACTATATATGCTCAAAATTAAACGATCGCCTGATTGTACGGGATCTATATTCTTCTGAATCTTTTCAGATCGATACAGACTCCGTTCATTTTGTGCGGAATCTGTTTATTGTTCATATATAGTACTATATATAAAATTATTAAAATGGAGGAATATCCTATGGCAGAAAATTCCCTAACCTTCCAGGGAACAAAAGCTCAGGAAGAGCAGCTTATGTCTGTTATCGAGC
>ONRO01000169.1 GCA_900320235.1 uncultured Eubacteriales bacterium | reverse complement strand
CAGAAGCTCAGCATTTATTCCAAAGAGTCTGTAAAGTGCGTCCTCAGCAACCGGATCAAGTGAAGCCCTTGCTATATCGCCCATTGTATACATTCCGATATGTTCAAGTTTTCTGCTGTAACCGCTGCCTATCCGCCAGAAATCAGTCAGCGGTCTGTGACACCACAGAAGCTCCCGGTAGCTTTTTTCATCAAGCTCAGCGACCCTCACTCCGTCCTTATCTGCCGGGATATGTTTTGCAACGATATCCATTGCGATCTTTGCAAGATAAAGATTAGTCCCTATCCCTGCAGTAGCCGTTATCCCTGTTGTATAAAGCACCTCTCTTATCATTGTCATTGCAAGTTCATGTGCCGTCATTTTATAGGTATTCAGATACCGGCTTACATCTATAAAAACCTCATCTATTGAATAAACGTGTATATCCTCCGGTGCAATATATTTCAGATATATCGAATACACCTTTGTGCTGTACTGCTCATAAAGTCTCATTCTCGGCGGTGCTACAAAATAAGACAGTTCAAGCGACGGATCTGATCTGAGTGTCGGATCATCAAAGGATGCCGAGGAAAAGTTATATTTTCCGTCCTCATTCTTTCTGATATGTCCGCTTCTTATCCCGTCGGACATTCTCTGACTGTTTATTTCCCTGACCCTCTGCACGACCTCAAAAAGCCTTGCCCTGCCGGAGATACCATATGCTTTCAGCGACGGCGAAACAGCGAGGCATATAGTTTTTTCCGTTCTCGACATATCCGCTACCACAAGATTTGTCGTCAGCGGATCAAAATGCCTTTCCACACATTCGACGCTTGCATAAAAGCTTTTAAGATCTATTGCTATATATGTCCTTTCCATCTTTCTCACCTTCTGTCCGGATTTCGCTGTATCCAAATAGCACTCCGGTTGCTCTGCAGCGGTGCCCGCCGGACCTGAGCTTTACATTTTACTATATACGATCGATTCAGCTTCTTTCGACGAACCATCTGCCGACACGGGCTGCAAACATTTCGCCCGTTTTTTCAAAGAAAAGATGCTTTTCCTCTCCGTGTATGACAACAGTATAGCAGTCGCCGCTGTGTCCTTTTGAAAGGGTGGATGCCGGACGGAAATCTCTGACAGCTTCAATTTTGAATATCCTGCCGTCTGACCATATTATTGAGCGGGGCAGCATATATCCTGTCGAATCAAAATCCGTATTCACCTTTACATATATTCTCTCTGCTGTACGTTTCATTTTATTCACTCCCCTGCAAATAATTCTGTCTGCCTGTCCAGATGCACAGCAAGATATCTGTCTATATCCTCACGGCTTGCATAACATTCCGGTTCAAGCACTCCAAGCACTCTTCCGATAAGATAAACTGACGCTTCATCATCAAAATGCATTACCGGATAATCAGGATTCAGCGAATACAAACCGTCCTGTCCGTACTTCTTTATATAAGTTTCATTTCCCACAATGAACGCACCGATTTCTCCCGGTGAAAGATTGCCTTTACCCGTCAGGCACTGCACAAGAACGTCCTGACCGCTATGAAATTCAGGCTCCATACTGTCGCCGTTCACGCTGAAAATATAATCCGCCCTCTGTACCTTAGGAGTAGAATATACATAAACCTGTTCGCTGTCGCCGTCAATTTCTCCGGGGTCGCCTGTACCGGCTGCAAGGGCCTTTCCGAAATACGTCAGAAGTGTCAGGTCAGGACAATTCTGTGCAAGCTCCGCCTTCATCAGTGCTTCTATCATCTGATCAACTGCATGTCTGTGGCCAGCCGACAGATTTTCATAATTCATGACAAGTCTTTTTCTTGCAGCGATTTTTTCATATTCCGGTGCTTCTGTTTCAAACAGATCGTAAAGGCTGATACCGAGTACACGACAAATAGCCGGCAGGAGATTCACATCCGGTCTTGAACGTCCGTTTTCCCAGTTACTGACAGAGTTAGCAGTCACACCTATATTTGCAGCAAGAAACTTCTGCTCCATTTTTTTCATCTCACGGAAATAGCGTATGCGCTCGCAGATGACCGGAATTTCAGATAAAGGCTTTCCCGTTTTCATATCTATCAGAGCACCCCTTGATGATGAATTAAGTTCAATTTTTCGTCTTGCCATTTTTATCATCCTTTCCACAATTTCCCGGCGGTCAGCAATAAACGTACATAACACCACCATCAATTTACTTCTATATAAATAATAACACATTTCTTTACATATGTAAAGGGGGAATTTTTATTCATATATGTAAATTTATGTTATATTACTCTTTCTGCTTTTATCACAGATATAAATAAAAAAGCAGCGCCGGACTGACGCTGCGAAACGATTTATCTGGTATGTTCTCTGATAACTTTCATAAATTTTTCACCGTAAAGCTCAAGCTTTTTATTACCCACTCCCGAAACGGCAAGAAATTCCTGCGGTGTAGTCGGGCATTTCCTGCACATATCGCTGAGCGCAGCATTTGAAAAGATAATATATGCCGGCATATTAGCCTTATCTGCAAGCTCACGGCGTAATGTTCTGAGCTTATCAAGAAGTGATGCATCGATATCCGCATCAGATCTATCCTGCTTTTTCTTTGCCGGGATCTTTTCCTTTGCAATTCTGATCTCAAACTTTTCTTTACCGCTCAGTATACCTCTGCATCCGGGCAAAGCTTTCAGAACCGGATATTCTCCTGTCGTGCTGATGACATACCCCTGTTCCTCAAGACACATTATTATGCTGCGGATAACCCTTTCACTTGAGTCTTTCATAATACCATAGGTCGTAAGCTTGTCAAGACCAAGCCGGAGAAGCTTTTCGTTTTTGCTGCCTCTGAGAATATCAATTATCATCTTTTTTCCATAGCGCTGTCCGGAACGGATCATGCAGGAAATAATCTTCTGTGCATCGATAGTAGCATCCCTGGTTTCAAAATTTGTAAGACAATTAGAACATTTTCCGCAGTAGCTTTTTCCGTTTTCTCCGAAATATTTAAGGATAAAGCTTCTCAGACATTCGTTTGTTGTGCAGTAGAATGTCATATATCTGAGTCTTTCATATTCAAGCTTCCTGACAGCCTCCTGCTGATCGCTGTCAAGCTCAGGATTCGGCTCTGAATTTTCGATAAGGAACTGATTTGTACGCACATCAACAGGACTGTACAGCAGTATACATTCAGCCTCCTCACCGTCACGCCCAGCCCTGCCTGCCTCCTGATAATAGCTTTCGATATTTTTCGGCATATTGTAATGTATGACAAAAGAAACATTTGACTTGTCAATACCCATTCCGAATGCATTAGTCGCAGCCATGACCGTTTTTTTATCAAAAACAAAATCCTCCTGATTTTTCATTCTTTCATTTTCGGAAAGACCTGCATGATAACGAGTTGCAGAAAAGCCGTTTTCAATCAGAAGATCACAGACCTGTTCAACTCCTTTTCTTGTAGCACAGTACACAATTCCCGATTTGTCGCTTCTCTCCCTGATAAGTTCAAGAAGAGCTGCTGATTTTGACTGCGGTCTTTGCACTGAGAAAAAGAGGTTTTCCCTGTCAAAGCCTGTTGTGATCGTATATGGATTTCTGAGTCTGAGAATTTCTGCAATATCATTTTTTACTGTCTGCGTTGCAGTTGCTGTAAATGCGCCGACAATCGGACGGTGTTCAAGTGCATCTATAAAATCAGGTATTTTAAGATAGCTCGGACGGAAATCCTGTCCCCACTGAGAAACACAATGTGCTTCATCAACCGCCACCATAGAAATAGAGGTTTCACGGCAGACATCGAGAAAGCCTTCTGCGGCAAGTCTTTCCGGTGCGACATAGACAAGCTTATATTTTCCTGCTCTGATATTATCAAGTACACGGAAATACTGTCCCTGTGTCAACGTACTGTTGAGATATGCCGCACTCACACCGGACTGGACAAGGGACGTTACCTGATCGTTCATCAGTGAAATCAGCGGAGATACAACTATCGTGATTCCCTCAAGCATCAGTGCCGGTATCTGATAGCATACAGATTTCCCTGCACCCGTCGGCATAATGCAGAGGGCATCCCTGCCTGAAAGCAGATTGTCTATAATATCAGCCTGACCGTGGCGGAATTCCGTATGTCCGAAATAATGTTTCAGAATCTCTTGTTTTTTATTCAAGCAATATACCTCCTTACTGATACAATAATATAATGTGGAAAAACCACTTCATAAACAAAAGCCATGTCTGAGTGCACAAGCTAAGCATCATAAAAAAACTTATAATAATACATATTATAAGCTTAAAAAAAGCAAATGTAAAGCACCGGCATGCTATCGGCAGCGGGCCGGCGCGCCGCCGGTGTCGCGACGCGCTATCGCTCCGTATACACTGCGCTCTGACAGAGAAGTACTGTTGCACTCCCGCGGTACT
>ONRO01000202.1 GCA_900320235.1 uncultured Eubacteriales bacterium | reverse complement strand
CAGTAGTCTGGGTAGACGAAGGGTTGTCGTCTGAAGTATATGTCACTGCCGTATGGATCCTGAATGTGGCAGCTTCTACATGATTATCCTTGGAAGAAACGTCACATTCAAAATATGAATATGCAGCAAAGCTCATTGCAGCTACACAGAATAGTACAAACAAGACCATTGAGATCAGCCGGCAGGTCATTACCCTGTCGCTTATTTTTTCATCATCAGATATTCTGTAAAATTTATTATATATCTTTCTCAAGCTGGTCCCTCCTTCCGACCCGCCCCGGGGCATTGCTTACGAGTTCTTCATTGTAGCGTCAACGACAAGTCCTAATTCGACCTTCGGAACAACGTCAAAACGATAATTTGCTTCATTTCCTACTTCCTCAGGCATCCTTACAATAAGAGCCATATACTCTACTCCGCCCGCTGCAAGATCAGAATATTCAGTAGTATAATTATTCAGCTGAAGAGTGGCTTCTGTCTTTGCAAGCTCACGGTTTGCGAGCTTCTGCTGAAGTTCCTCCTCAGTGTCCGCAGTCACAAGTCCGAAACGAAGATAATCCTGAAGATTGAATCTGTTTCCGAATGCATTTGTACCTGGTGTATAATCCGTTACATTGACTGCGGTCTTATATTTGAAATCAGAATCGCCGCGGTTTTCAACCTTAAGATAAACTATCTGTGTATACCCCGGCTCATACAGAGCTTCATCATCAAAAACCTTTGTCTGACCGTCAAGTTCATCGTAGGTACCGTCTTCTGTCTTATGAGAAACAACAAGATCAAAATCTGCAATATGGAATATATTTTTCAGCGGATCACTGGTATCAGTAAACCATGCAAGTGAAGCACTTGTTCCCAGTGTTATCCACAGAAGTATAAGAGCGAGACTGAGAAGCAGTGCCAACTGTTTATACAATTTTTTTCTTGAACTCACTCATATCCCTCCGTCCTTAATTATATGCCATACCATCTTATAAAACAAGTTATTCAGAATCATCTTTATCATTCTTATTTCTTGCGGCAAGAATAACTCCGCCCATTGCTGCTGCCATCAGTACAAGCAATACAATGAATACAGCGGCCTCACCTGTTTTTGCAGGGTTAAGCGGCTGATCGTTCCCACCGGGGGAAACTGTATTGCCGCCGGAATATCCGCCGGGATTGCTTTCTGCTCCGCCGGAAGCTGTACTGGTCTGATCATAGCTGACCTGAGAAACAACAGATGTCTGTTTTTCTCCTGATGAGGATTCTTCAGCAGAAGATTCCGGTTTGCTTGATTCAGGTTTGCTTTCATCTGCGACCTCGCTCACCGAAAACTGCCATTCAAGGTGTCCTGTTTTGTTTGCATATTTATTATCAAGTTCACCAGGGACAATAAGCTTCACATCGAGATCAGCAGTTTCTCCTGCATCATATTTTCCAAGTGATACCGGTTCAAGAACCATCATTGCCTGATCGGCCTTATCATCAAATATATTTTCCCCGCCGCTCTTTGTGACCTGCATTCTGAGTTTTGACAGGAAATCAGCTGAATCATCATCAGCAGCTCCAAGAACTTTCAGAAATATTTCAACTTTTTTTTCGGCATTATTCTTTATCGTTATCTTCTGATTCAGGACATCGCCGGGCATTACATTCTTAAACTCTGAGAAAAGGTCAGTCAAAGACTCATCCGAACCGGGTTCAAAAATAAAATCTCCCGAATTACCGCTGTAAACGACATTACCTTCAGCGGCATCACATACAAGTACAGGGATAAGAAGGCTGATCACCAAAGCAGCCAATACGAAAAATTTTTTCATCATGCCGCCTCCTTATGCCTTCGGCCAGCCGGAGAGCTGATCGTAATTGCCGTCCCTTACAGGGTTATTTTCACTCTGCACACCCTGTGCATCGACAGTCAGAGTCAGGGTTTTTCCGATATATGTGTTGTCAACCTTATCGCCGACAATTTCAACGTGGGAGAATACTTCCGGAGTAGTATCACCAGGTTCTACAATGCCCTGATAATAATACCATCCGTCCTTATATTTCCAGGCATCTTCATTAATATTCAGCTTGAAGCAATCCGTTGCCGGAAGCTCCTTTGAATTGACTCCGTAAACTATTTTTACACGGAGATAGAACGGATGTGTGCAGATATTTTCAACGCTTACTTCTTTGCTTACTATATCACCGGGCACAATATAAACACCCTCTGAAGGAAATTCTGTTCCCTGATCTGTTTTCTCGTGTATTTTCAGTTTTATCTCACCGGAGGTCACAACATTGTCAGCAGTACCTGTTGTGGCATAGTACGCAAGAGAACCCTGCGAGAAAAACGTGAGTACAGAAGCTATAAGTGCTATTACGATAAGCTTCAGCTTAGTTCTGCCCAATGTCACTACCTCCTTTAT
>ONRO01000089.1 GCA_900320235.1 uncultured Eubacteriales bacterium | reverse complement strand
TGAGCGGCAGCCTCGTTCCAGACAAAGCGGTCGATTTTCTGAATAAGTCCGTTTCTTTCAAATAAAGGAATGAAAATCCCCGGTTTTATCAGCCCGTGCTCAGGATGATTCCATCGGATGAGAGCTTCAGCGCTTGAAAGCACAGGCCTATCACCTTTGATATTGAATTTTGGCTGATAATAAACAACAAACTGCTTTTCAAGCAGAGCGTCATTAGTATTATGGATAAGCTTTTCATAGAATATCTCTTTTTCATGGAGATTGTCGTCATAAAAAGCGAAAGAAGATTTGTAGGAGTTTCTGCAGGTATTGCAGGCAAGAATTGCACGGTCAATACGCTGTTCAAGAGAAAGCTCCTTGCTGCAGTTTTCATAAATACCGATCCTGACAGAGATATTTGAAAGACCCGAAAACTTTGAAATATTATCAATAAGCTCGCGGATGATTTTTGCATGATCCTCCTGATGTGCTATATATAGGTAGAAAGTGTCAGAATCGCAGCGGCATGCAAGTCCGATATTCTGTCTGAGCAGTAATCTTATAGAATCGGCAATTGCCCTGAGAAGATCGTTTCCGGCACTGCGTCCGTAAAGCTCATTGATAAGATGGAAACGGTTGACATTTATAACAACGGTATCAGTCTGTAATTCACTGTGAAAAGTATCCTGATCCTTTGCGTACTGATGAAAGAATTCCTTGTTGTAAAGGGAGGTAATACTGTCATTTTCAATTGCACGGATAAGTCTGTTTTCCTCAGCAAGCTTGATTGAGCGTCTGATTCTTGCTTTTATGACCTCCGGCATATCATACGGTTTAGGAATAAAATCGACAGCTCCGAGCTGAAGGCTTTTTATTTCGGCACTTTTTTCAGAGGTCAGCACAATTACCGGGATATTTTTAAATTTGTTATCATCTTCGTTCAGTATTCTGAGAAGCTCATAGCCGTTCATCACAGGCATAAGAAGATCAAGTAAAATCATAGAAAGAGTTTTGTATTCTGTGCTGATAATATCAAGAGCCTCTTTTCCGTCTGAAGCATACAGAAGCTCAAAATCCTCTTCAAGCATTTTTCCGAGAATGCAGCGGTTGATAAATTCGTCGTCAACAACAAGTATTTTCCTTTTTCTTGTTTCTTTTTCAATTCTTGATATGGTTTTCATATTCAGTCACTCCATTATAATATCTTCTTACAGGAAAATACGTTTTTTGCATATCATTGTCCATGTATGAGCAAAAATAATAAAACTGCATGAACTCAGTTTTATACATCGCTGTAACGAAAAAAACTGTATATTAAAATTATAATATTTATTGAAGTATAAAACAATTTTTTTATGCAATTTTCCTTATTATTTTCACATAAAATGGTGAAAAAACAACTTACAAAAATCATTATTTAAAAGAAAATAAGAATTTTGAAATGTAAGTTTTGGTAATTATTTAGTAAGTATTAACCAAAATAAATAATGATTTTTGCAATAATATGTAATAACTTTGTGCAACCTGACTATACAAAAGCAGGAAATTTTATAAGTTTTTTGTGTTGACAAAGCTGCTGTCGATAATGTATAATACTAAGGTATCGTAATGACACAAACCCCTGCCTTATGGCGGATGGGAGGGAAGATAAATGGCAGAGATAAGAATTAAAGACAATGAGTCTCTCGAGAGCGCACTCAGAAGATTTAAGAAATCATGCGCCAGAGCCGGCGTTATTGCTGAGGTTCGTAAGAGAGAGGCATACGAGAAGCCTTCTGTAAAAAGAAAGAAGAAGTCTGAAGCTGCTCGTAAGCGTAAGTACAAATAATTAATATTGTACATTTTCAGGAGGATATTTCTCTGATGCGGCTTTATTGCCGCATGGGGAAATGTCCTTTTTTATTATAATCAAGACATGAAGGGAGAAAGAACATGAATGCATCACTTGATCTGTTGGCCATGATGCTGCCTGAGGGTGCGGACAGTGCCCTCATAGCTTCAAGGACAAACCGAAGATATTTCACATCATTTGACAGCGATCCCGGATATCTTTTGCTGACAAAAAACTCTGCATATCTGCTGGTTGATTTCAGATATGCAGAGGCTGCTGCTGCTCAGGCGAAGGGTGTAGAGGTTGTCTGCTTTAAAAAGCTATCGGATGAGCTGCAAAGACTGGTTGCGGAAAACGATCTGAAAAATGTAGCTCTCGAAGGCTCGGGGTTCAATCTGAATGAGGCAGCACGGATTGAAAAAATGCTTGCACCTGCGGAAACGATAAAAACGGAAGAACTTGACAATACTATTGCAAAGCTCAGGATAGTCAAGACCTCATCCGAAACGGAAAAGATAATGAAGGCACAGAGAATAACAGAGAAGGCTCTTGAACAGACACTGCCTTTAGTAAAAGAGGGTGTGATGGAAAGGGATATCGCACTTGAGCTTGAATACAGGATAAGGAAGCTGGGTGCAGAAGATGTTTCCTTTGATCTTATCGTCATCAGCGGCAAAAAAACATCAATGCCGCACGGAGTACCGGGAGAAAATAAGATATGCCCGGGCGATTTTATTACTTTTGATATAGGTGCGCTTTATCAGGGCTATCACAGTGATATGACAAGAACATATGCATACGGAGAAATAAGTGACAAGCAGAAAAGGGTGTACAAAACCGTTTCAGAAGCACAGGCTCTCGGACTTGAGGCAGTGAAAGCAGGAATACCGGCAAAAAATGTTGATAAGGCTGCAAGGGATTATATTTATCATGCAGGCTTTGAGGGCTGTTTCGGGCATTCCACAGGACATGGAGTCGGACTTGATATTCACGAAGCGCCGACAGTATCTTCAGCAGGAGAAACCATACTTCAGAGCGGTATGGTGATAACTGTTGAGCCGGGAATATATCTGCCGGGTGAATTCGGAGTCAGGATCGAGGATACTGTTCTCGTGACAGCGGACGGATATATAAATCTCTGCACATTGCCGAAGGAACTGATAATTCTGGGGAAATGACGGCTTAAATTAATAAGCATCGCCATTTCCCCGGAATAATATCTGAATATGAAAACTGATCAATTACTTGGTAACGGTTATCCTGCATGAGCTTTCCTTGCCGTTATAGGTGCGCACTGTTACCCATGCAACACCGGGATTCACAGCAGTGAATTCTCCTGTCCAGTTGGTCCTGGTCATCTTTATGATATTGCTGTTGCTTGTGCGGAATGTTCTTGCTGCACAGCCGCTGCCGGATGGTATAGATGAACTAAGAGATGATGTCTGGCCGACTTTGAGAGTCAGATTCTTTTTGCTGATGGTCACATTTGAGGGAGCCTCCTTAACTGTCACCTTGCAGGTGGATTCCTTTCCGTTGTAGGTTTTAACAGTCACATATGCTACACCCGGTTTTACTCCGACAAAAACACCGTTCCAGTCTGTTCTGTTCATTTTCACAATACTGCTGTTGCTTGTGCGGTAGGTACGGGACGCACAGCCTGCGCCTGCATCAATGCCGGAGCCTATTGTATAGCTTTCTCCGACACCGATAGTCAGTATTCCTTTTGTAAGAGTGATCTTTTCAGGTGCGTTCTTTACAGTGATCTTACAGGATTTTTCTTTTCCGTTATGTGATCTGACGGTTATCCAGGCAACACCGGTACCGACTGCGCTGACATTTCCTTTCTGATCAACCCTGAGAACTTTAGAGTTGGAGGTACGCCATGCAACTGAGCTATAAGTTGCATTATCGGGTGTAACAGTTGCCTTCAGTCTGGTCTGCTCGCCCTGTCCCAGGGTAAGTGCAGATTTATCAAGTCGAATGTCGCTGACCGGAATAATAGCAATAAAATCATATCCATTTTCATTTGCGGCTTTTTCTGCGTATGACCCCTTATAACCGTATATTGTTTTCAAACCGGTACAGTTCAGGAATGCGTTGTCGGCAATGCGTGCATCGCTTGAAAAAGTGATAACTGTCAGTCCATTACAATCACTGAATGCATAACTGCCGATCAACGTTACACTTTTGGGCACTGTATATTCTCCCGCTTTTCCTGCGGGATAACGGATAAGTCTGGTTTTGTCTTTATTGAACAGGACACCGTCAGATGAAGAAAAAGCCGGATTGGCAGTATCTGCATTTATGCTTTTAATACTTCCGC
>ONRO01000056.1 GCA_900320235.1 uncultured Eubacteriales bacterium | reverse complement strand
TTCAGGCTCAAAAAGCCGGGCGGTGCCGGAGTAAAACTTTTTCAGGCTATCAAAGCCGTGAATCAAGGGTGCAGCGTCACGCTGCCTGTCGGTGGAATTTTGCTTGACAATTGTTAGGAATAATTGTATAATATGCATATGAAATATGATAAATGCTATGAAGGGAAGGAGTAATACTCCGCCACTGCGCAAAGAGAGCTGCCGGTGCTGGGAATGCAGCCGCAGGAGAGTATGAAGGTAGTCCCGGAGCAGTCCTGCTGAACACGGATGTAATTAGGCAGGAACGTAGACCGCACGTTAACACGGTTAGTATTCGATCTCTGATCCGATATGATCTATGCCATATAAGAGTGGTACAGCGCAGCTTTTCCGGCTTCGTCTCTTTGTCATAAGGGGCGAAGCTTTTGTATTTGCAAAGGTGTTTATTATCGGACGAATGACGGGGATGAACATAATTGTATTGTGCGGATCAAAAAATATTCCCGGCAGTATGATATGGACAAAATGTCCTGAAATAAAAAGGAGGAAAAACAAAATGAAACTTAACGGTTCGGAAATTATCGCAGAATGTCTGCTTGAGCAGGGAGTTGATACCGTTTTCGGATATCCGGGCGGTGCTGTGCTGAATATCTATGATGCCCTTTATAAATACAGCGATAAGATCACACATATCCTTTCTGCACACGAGCAGGGCGCAGCTCATGCAGCAGACGGCTATGCAAGAACAACCGGCAAATGCGGCGTTGTGATCGCAACATCAGGCCCCGGCGCAACAAATCTTATCACGGGTATCGCAACAGCATATATGGATTCAGTTCCCGTTGTTGCAATAACAGGAAATGTAACAAATGATCTTCTTGCCCGTGACAGCTTCCAGGAGGTCGATATCTGCGGTATTTCAATGCCTGTTACAAAGCATAATTTTATTGTAAAGGATGTAAAGGATCTTGCAAATGTAATCCGCAAGGCATTCCGTATCGCAATGAGCGGAAGAAAAGGTCCAGTACTTATCGATATACCAAAGGATGTTACAGGCGCACTTTGCGAATATGAATCTGTAAAGCCTGAGCCTGTATGCAATAAGCTTATCTCTGACAAAACAGATTTTGAGGCAGCAGCTGATATTATCAGGGGTTCAGAAAGACCAATGATATATATGGGCGGCGGTATCGTAAGCGCAGATGCATCAGCAGAGCTTCTTGAGCTTGCTGAAAAACTCGATTGTCCGGTTGCATCATCTGTAATGGGACTTGGCGGTTTCCCGCAGTCGCACAGACTGTATATCGGCACAATAGGTATGCACGGCGGATATGAAACAGGAAAGGCAACCGATAACTGCGACCTTATTATTACAGCCGGTGCAAGATTCTCAGACCGTGTTGCAGGTGACAGGGAAAAATTCGGCAAGGATGCAAAGATCATCCAGCTCGATATCGATAAGGCTGAAATAAATAAAAATGTAAAAATAGATTATTGTCTGCTCGGCGACCTTAAGGATACTCTCAGTGGTCTGACCGAAGCGGTTGATAAAACAGAGCGTCCGCAGTGGACAGCACAGCTTTCAGAATGGGGTAAAAATGGCCAGGTGACTGAAACTCCGAAGTCTGATGACTATGCACATCCCTATCATATTATAGAGGCTGTAAGAGCACTCACAAAGGACAGCGATATAATAGTAACAGACGTTGGTCAGCATCAGATGTGGGTTTCTCAGAAATACCGCTTTGAACAGCCGAGAACATGGTGTACCTCCGGCGGACTTGGTACAATGGGCTATGGACTCGGAGCGGCTGTCGGCTCAGCTGTGGCTCATCCTGAAAGGAGAGTTGTTCTTTTTACAGGTGACGGAAGCTTCCATATGAACCTCAATGAGCTTGCAACAGTATGCTCATATGACCTGAATATAAAGATAATTGTACTTAATAATACAGTTCTCGGAATGGTAAGACAGTGGCAGAAGCTTTTCTACGGCAGACGTTTCTCTCAGACAGACCCACACAGAAAGACTGATTTTGCAAAGCTTGCAGAAGCTTTCGGCGTAAAGGGAATGAGAATACATAATGACGACGATGCAGAGGAGATTCTCAGTCAGGCATTTTCAGACAGCAAGCCTGTTGTAATTGACTGCCGCATTTCGCCTGATGAAAATGTACTTCCGATGATACCTCCGGGAAAAACTGTTGACGACCTTATTACGGAAATGGAGTGATAGAGATGGAAAACAAACAGATAATCGGCTTATTCGTACATAACCACCCGGGTGTTCTTCTCAGGGTGACAAGTCTTATTTCAAGAAGAGGTTTCAATATTGACAGCCTTACAGTCAGTCCTGCTGCTGTTGAGGGCTATTCAAGAATGACTATCCGTATCAGCGGTGACGACAATCAGGTTGAGCAGTTTATCAATCAGATGATGAAGATAGTTGATGTCAAGAATGTTGAAGCTTTACCTGATGATAATTCAGTGGCAAGTGAGCTTATACTTGTAAAGGTTAAGACAGACGGACAGAATAATAATGATATTCTTGCAGTTACATCAAAGTATCATGCTTCTCTTGTAAATCTTGGTGAAAGTACAATGACCTTCCGTGCAAGCGGAAAGCCCGGTGAGATAGATACTCTTGTAAGTGAGCTCCGTGAATTCGGCATAATGGAAATGGCAAGAACAGGTATTGCTGCCCTTGAAAACGGCGACAAATGCCTTAACAAGGACAAGGACTGATTTTATTAAATATCTGTAACAAAACACTCCCGCAGGCGGATATGATTGATTCCGCCTGCGGGAGTTAATATTTTTAGTGGCTTATCGTTATCTGAGAATCTCGTTGACTCGATTCTGTACGGAATAATAATCGTATCCGGCAGCTGTAAGCCTGCTGCAGCGGTCGGCACCGTTGCCCCATCTGCCGGCGATGACTTCTCTTGCAAGCTCCTCGACAGATTTTTTCGCAGTGGATTTACCGGAAGACATAAGCTCATTGACCTTGCCCTGAACTGCGGAATAGTTATATCCGGCGGATGTAAGCCTTGTTTTTCTTTCAGCGCCGACACCCCATTTTCCGATGATGACTTCTCTGGCAATTTCGTCAGTTGTCTTTTTTGATGAAGCCTTACCGCCTGAAGAAATGCCTTCGTTTTTCCAGTACGGACGATAAAAAGCATACATTGTGCTGTCGGTGATACTGCGTGTTTTTGACTTGAAGCTTGATGTACCTGCCCAGTCTGCACCCCAGCCGTCAACATTGCCTTCAAGCGTAATTATTTTGTCGCCGCTGACAGCCTTTACAATGCCGACATGATCGCAGAAATATTTGTCATGGTTCGGATAATTGTCATAGCGAAGGAAGAAGAGATCACCTGGCTCAGGAGTTTTGCTGCCCTTTCTGAACCAGGTCCCGTATTTTCCGTCTGCATCACGGGGGATCTGCCCCGCACCTCCTTCTATACCCTTGACGTATTTTCCGAGAAATCCGCAGTGCTTCATGATGAGCGTTACAGAAAATGCACACCAGTCATAAACTGCCCCGAGTCCAAGCTCTGTAATGCATATATAGTAACCGTTCTTTCCGATAAGATTCTGTGCTGCTTTTAAAAATTTTTCCTTGTCTGTCATATTATTTCCCCTTTCTTTCAGTTGTTATTTTCAGCTTTTTAACTAACGACTGTAAAAATCCGGGTATCGGTACACCCAGAACTCCTAAATTTTCAAGTATTGATATCATTTCATTTATGATGAGCCATACAGTGACTATCATTCCGAAATACATCTCAATACCCGGCTGCATATTTACAGCAGTCAGACCGTTCATTATCAGGTAATCGACTCCCATTGCAACAGCGATCAGCAGCATATATCCAACCTTTTTGACTATTCCGGAAATGCCTTTTCTGCTTGAAAGCGAGCCGGTGACATAAGCTGCCGCCATACCGCTGAGATAATCAGCAGCCATCATTATCAGCAGAACTATGACCGGAACGGCAACTGCTCCGAAATAAGCGGCGAATGCCGCAAGAGCTGCGCTTATGACAGCCTTGATCCCCTTGTGTTCCATATGATTCACCTCCGTTCTGTTGTGTTATCAGACATTTATCCTTCTGTCTGCAAACAGCAGAATGCTGTTCTGATATTCCCCTGAAAAACAAAAAAAATTGACCCCTGCGGGTCAACACTGTACATAAAAAAATCACCGCTCCGGAAAAGGAGCGGTGAAAAATATTGTGTTTCTGCTCAGTGTAACAGTTTTATGAAGCTGTTACCTCGAATGTCTTTACGGATTCGCAGCCGTCAGCATCCTTTGCAACGATCTTAACATCATAGGATGCAGCTGCTGTGGGAGTAAAGGACGGATTTGTTGCCTTGAGAGTAACCCATTTTGTATTGGTGCTTCTCTTGAAATAGTATTCATAAGAAACCGGAGC
>ONRO01000201.1 GCA_900320235.1 uncultured Eubacteriales bacterium | reverse complement strand
TGGATATAAGTATGAAATAATGTATGCTAAAGATAATAATTTAATTTGATTTATTATAGATTTACATTTCAAGTTTATTCTTTTATTTTTGCTAATGAAAAACAGTACCGAATAATCATCCCCTCCCGAAAGATATTACGGGAGGGGATGATTATTTTAATTTAGTATTTCAAAATTATACTTCAGGCTCAAGAAGACCGTATGTGCCATTTTTACGCTTATAAACTACATTTATTTCATTGCTGTTTGCATTTCTGAACATGAAAAACTCGTGTCCGATAAGATTCATCTGAAGAATTGCTTCTTCAACACTTAAAGGTTTTACAGAAAATGTCTTTGTTTTTACTACTGCATAATCTTCATCATCAAGTTCGTCATCCGAATCGACATCTTCATCAGCAAAATACGCTTCAAATGAATCAGGTTTCATCTTCTTACTTAGCTTTGTTTTATTTTTTCTGATCTGACCTCCGAGTATATCTACAACTGCATCAAGAGCATCATTCATCTCAAGTGCCGTACTTTCTGCACGATACATCATACCGTTATCACGAATAGTAACTTCAACTGTCTGACGATTTTTCTCGACAGTAACTGTTACTGTTGCTTCGGCATCATCTGAATAAATCTTTTCGAATTTTCCGAGTTTTTTGTAAACACGCTCCTTAAAATTATCTTTAAGATTTACTTTTCTGCCAATAATGTTGTACTTCATAGCTAAGCCTCCTTAGGGTTTAATCTGCCTAAAACTGATAATCTTAAAAACTGATTAGTTTTTTTCAATCACCTTAGTGTTTAGGTTAACTATATTATAACACTATTAACTAAAAAATGGAATAGTTTTATTGAAATTTATGTTAAAAATTTATGAATAAAAATACTATTATATTTTATCTATTATTACCAGTGATTATTTTTAACCAGCTTTCCTGATATCATCGTATATACAGGAGATTCTGTTATATCAAGGGCATCTTTTTTATAAAATACAAGATCCGCATCTTTTCCTTTTTCAACAGAGCCTACCCTTTCTGATATTCCACATATTTTTGCTGCTGTGATAGTAACTCCTCTAAGCGCATGAATTCTGTCCATACCTCCTCTTACAGCAGTTGCTGCACATATCATAAGATAATTGATAGGTGTTTCAGGATGATCTGTAATAATAGCAGTCGGGATACCGGAATCTGACATAATCGCGGCGGAGGCATCAGACATATTTCTTAATTCCGGTTTACTTACATCTGTTAATATCGGGCCGGATAATACTCCTTCTGTATCATTTTTTATTGAATCACAGATTTCATATCCTTCTGTCCCATGAACAATTACTGTACGAAGATTATATTCTTTTGATAATCTTAAAGCAGTATGTATATCATCAGCTGTATGAGCATGAAAATGGGCTGGTATTTCTCTTCTGATCAGCGGTAGAAGTGCCTCGAGCTTCTGATCATATTCAGGTTCATCGTATTTATCTGGTTCTTTTTTAGAAAGTGCAGATTGTTGTTCATATCTTGAAGCTTTTTCTAAAGTTTCCCTGATCATAGCGGCAACAGACATTCGTGTTACCGGCATCTGTTCCTTATCACTATATGTTGTTTTAGGATTTTCGCCTAGTGAAAACTTGATTGCTGCGGGTGCCTTGATAATCAGATCGTCAATTCTGTTTCTTTTGAGATCGGTAGGCGAATCGGTTTTTATTGCAGCTATTTTTCCACCAATCGGATTTGTACTTCCCGGACTGACAAGTACTGTTGTAACACCTGCTTTGATAGCCTTTGAAAAATATGCATTGTTTGTATTTATTGCATCAATAACGTCAAGCTGAGGAGTTATTGGATCTGAATCCTCATTTCCATCAGATTCTTCTGATGTTTCTCCAAATAATCCAAGATGTGTATGTGCATCAATAAAACCCGGATATACTGACATTCCGCACATATCTATAGAGTTATCTATATCATTTGCAAGTTCATCCATTTTTCCTATATCAATTATTTTATCTTTTTCTGTAACAATATAGCCGTTTTCTATTATTTCGTTTTCATTATTCATTGTAAAAATTTTAATGTTCTTTATTAGCATAATATTCCCTTTCAAAAAAGGAGAGTCTGATGACTCTCCCCAAAGACCATTATTTTGACGAATTACCTCTTCTGGAATAACCGCCGCGTTTGTTTTCCATTCGTTTCAGATCAGACATTTTTTCATCACTTGCCTGTTTGAATTTAGAAAGCATATCCTCAAAGCTGGAAGGTTCACTCTTTTTTGATGATTGCCATTCAAAGTTTCCCGGTCTGGAAGATGTCTGCTTAGGCGGATAACTTCTGGACTGTGGAGCTGACGGACGCTTCTGCTGAGGTATAGCTTTCTTTATCGAAAGACTTATTTTGCCATCATCACTGATAGTAAGAACCTTTACCTTTACAGTCTGTCCTTCTTTTAAAAAATCTTTTATATCATTTACATATGTCGGAGCAACTTCAGAAATGTGAACCATCCCTGTTTTTCCGCCATCAAGATCAACAAAAGCACCGAATTTTGTAATACCGGTTACCTTGCCTTCAACTATCATTCCAACTTCAAGATCCATATTGAATTAGCTTTCTCCTCTCAATCACCGGCAATGTTTACAAATACAACTTCACCGTTTTTAACATAGTCCAGATCTTCACGAGCAATTTTTTCAACATAACCTGAGAAAGCTTTGTCATCATTTTTCTCAACCGCATCTGATACCTTTTTTAATTCGGAATTCGTCTGCTCCTGAGTAAAAATTCTTTCTTCAATCTGCGAAAGCTGTGTCCTTGCATTGCTTATGCGTATCTGCAGGTCAACCATTAGAAACAAAACGTAAAAAGTAACAATTATCATTATCACATAGAGAAGGATGTTTCTGCTCTTTTTAGACTTTCTGCTTCTCCTTGACCTTCTTGCAGTTTTAGCCTTCACCTTTATCACCATCCAATTCTATTAGCCAACCATATTGATATTATACTACATTTATCGTAATCTTGCAAGAATAACCGACATACTTTTTAATTTTTTTTGAGCTTTTTGTTTATTTTGAACAATTTAGAACTACTTATTATAATATCTGATATTTTTTTGCCAAATCTACCTGAAAACTGCCAAATTATGGAATTAATTTTCTTTAAAATTATTATCATTGTACATTTTATTACTTTTGATAGTGTAAAATGTAATAAAATAAAGCTGCTCAGTTCTGCGATAATTACATATAATCTTAGTCTTCCCTCTGTCATGGCAATGGCATATAAAAAGTTTATAAGAAAAACCGATATCATAAAAATAATATCTGTTACAAAAACATGTATTTTATTGAAAGACAATAATTCCTTAGATATTGAAATCATCGTATACAGCAAACTTAATGCTGCACCGATCAGAAAAGCACATAGAAAAGCAGTAGTCTGTTGCTGTGTAGTTAGCTCCATTGTATCACATTCCTATTTGAATATTCTCGAAAAGAAATTACCGTCTTTTGCAGGTTCATCATTATAGATAAGGGAATGGACTCGTCCTTCCAGATCAAGATCGCCTGTCTGCTGACTAAAACTATTGATATGGAGACCTTCACCGTCTACCGTAAGAAGCCCGTTATTCGTTGTAATAATAACCTTTCCATCATCAAATTCTGAAACATCTTTTACTCCGCTGACATTCAGAGTTTTTCTGTTTTCAAGAATAATATTATGCTTTTTGATTTGGTTTTTCGATTGTTCTTCGTTGTTCACATGCACCACTCCGTATTATTGATAATACAGTCTATGCATTAAACTGAGTTGTTATTCCTGAAGCATTTTATACATTAACCCTGCTTCTTCTTTTTTCGCATACTCATTTATACTGATTATTTCAAACTTAATAGGATGTGTACCCAATGCAATTTCGACTATGTCGCCTATTTTAACATCATATGATGCTCTTGCTGTTTTTCCATTTACAGTTACCCTGCCAGCGTCACAAGCCTCATTTGCGACAGTTCTTCTTTTAATGATTCTGCTGATTTTTAAATATTTATCAAGTCGCATAGAATTCTCCTTATAAAAACGTAAACCGATCATTACGATCGGCTTACATGATAATTATTGTTATTACGGATTGTGATTATTTGTTTGCAACAGCATCCTTGAATGCCTTACCAGCCTTGAATGCAGGAATTTTTGATGCACTGATTGTAATCTTTTCGTTTGTACGAGGATTAACTCCAGTTCTTTCTTTTCTTTCACGAGACTCAAATGTACCAAAACCAACTATTCTGATATCCTGACCATTTGAAACCTCATCAACAATTATGTCAAAAAGTGCACATACTGCCTTTTCTGCATCCTTTTTGCTGATATCAGCCTTCTTAGAAACTGCAACAATAAGTTCTGATTTGTTCATTTTAGTTTTCCTCCAATTTTTCTTTTTTTGATATGTCTTTCCATAACTGATTCGTAATACAAGTATCCGAATCCTGTATATTCAAGCCCATATCGGTTGCAGTGTTTTCATACTTTCTGAACCGATCGATATATCTATCGCAGGCATTATACAGCGATTGTTCGCTATCGGTCTTCATAAGACCTGACAAAGCTGCTGCTGAAAACAGAAATTCACCGAGTACAGATTCATATCTGTCGGTATCTTTTTCAGCACATACTTTCTTCAATACAGATAATCTCTCTTCTATTTCATTGAAGATATCATCCATATTACTATATTCAACCCCACCTCTTGCTGATTTCTTTACAAGTTTTTCAGCTCTCATAAGAGAAGGAAGGGTTTTTGAAACACTTTCCATTGTTTCGGTCACAGTCGATTGCGCATGTGTCTGCATTTTGATTTTATCCCAGTTGCTCCATACCTGGTCTGTAGTTTCTGCATTGCCATCTCCAAAAACATGAGGATGTCTGATAATCATTTTTTTACTTACCTCATCTGTAATATCAGAAAAATCAAAATGCTTCTGTTCGCTTTCAATAACACTATGGAAAACAACCTGAAACAAGACATCTCCAAGTTCCTCTCTGAGGTGTTCAGTATCATTTTCATCAATTGCTTCTACAACTTCATAGACTTCCTCGATAAAATCTTTTCTGATAGACTGATGAGTCTGTACCTTATCCCATGGACAACCATCAGGTGCACGCAGACACTTTACTATTTCAATCAGATCATTGATATCATATTTTTCTTTGTCCTTAATATTCAAAGTCAAACACTCCCAATGAATGCAGTATTATTATTTTACCTTATTAAGTGACGTTTTTCAAGTACTTTAACGATTTTATTTCCTTTTGGCATCTGAAGTATATCTTCCCTCTTAATTGCTCTTAAGAGAAGCAAAGAAATAATATATACAATAATTGCTACTATAACTGACAATATTGTTGCGATACTTTGCATTAAAACAATATCAAAAAGAATCTCTGAAAAATATGCAGCAGCACCGCACAGCAAAGATGCAAGCAATGGTTTTACCAGTATTGACATAAAATCAGGTATAACACCGGTTCTTCTGCAAAGAACAAACATGGCTACAACAGTCACGAAACCATAGCAAACCATAGAGCCGACATTTGCACCCTGAATATTTATCTCAGGAATACCTACAAGAATATAATTGACAATTATTTTCATTATCATTCCGGCAGTAAATAATTTCAAAGGAACATCCATTCGTCCTACTGCCTGAAGCATACTGCAAAGAGGTGTGCTTGTTGCAATAAAAATAACTGATATACCCATTACGGTCAGAACTTTGGAGCCTATTTCTACTTCATTTGCAACACTTGGACTGCTGTAAATCAGCGAAAGCAATGGTTCAGCAAGAACTGATAGTCCGATTCCTGAAGGAATTGTGACAAGTACTGTTACTCTTAATACAGTTTCCATACTTTGCTTTAGTTTTTCTTTATTTCCGCTTGTATATGCAGCGGTTACAGATGGCAGCGCTGTTGTACCGAAAACCTGTGTTACAGCTGTTACAAGCATCATTAATGTAAGGGCTATTCCATAGCATCCATACAGATAGATATGTGTATCTCCGCCATAAAACACTTCATCAGGAATAAGAGAACCGTATACATTAAGTAAAGCATCCGGATCCGTTTCCATTATATTGAATATTCTTGTTTGTACAAGTGTTGAATCTATCATATCACCAATACTCATGATGATAGAACCAAGTCCGATAGGGATTGCTGTACGAACCATTGTCCGCATAATTGTCCCATTACTTCTTGGTGGTGGGGAATTATTCAGATCCTCGCTGTCAATTCCGTCACCTTTATGTTTATATCTGATAAACAGGAATAAAAAGCCGAATAAGGAGCCTAGTGAAATACCTGTAATGGCAGCTCCGATTGCAAGAGGAACGGCAGCAGCATTTGCTTCAGCCTCTCCGCTGCATTTTATCCCGAGTACATATCCACTGCTATAATACTGTCCCATGCAAAGTTTCATGGTAATAAATGAAGCAGCAAAACCAATAAACAGCTTGCAGGATGCCTCGATTATCTCAGAGATAGCCGTTGGAGTCATGTTACGCATTCCTTCGAAATATCCCCTGTAAATAGACATAAGACATCCGAAAAAGATTGTCGGGGACAAGCATAGCAATGCAAAGATAGTATTATCAGCATTTATTATTTTTACATAAATAAAGCTGCCTATGACCATCGCTATGAAACAGACAAGACCGGCAATTACAAATATTGGAACTGACAGTCTATGTATCTGTTTTACATCCCGATATCTTTTTTTGGTCATGCTTTCAGATACCATTCTGGAAATCGCAATCGGAAATCCAGCAGTTGACAGCATAAACAACGGGTTATAGAGTGCATATGCCGCATTGAACAGACCTGTACCGACACCGCCGTACATTCCAGACAATAGTATCTTATATACCATGCCCATAAGACGAACAACAACCATACTTCCACCGAGTACCATTGCACCCTTCAGAAATGATTGTCCTTTCCCTTCCCTTTTCTTTTTCTCCACTCAAGCACATCCTTTCGGAAAGGAATTAAATAATCTTTTTAAGATTCATTTATACCAGAGGGTATCAGAGAAGATCGTCGTCATCAAAATTATCTTCTGTAAAATCTATAACATCATCAGGTGACATATGTTCAGAAACATCATCATGTAATGTAAGCTTTTCTCCGCAGTTATTGCAGAAAATTGCTCCTTTCACGTTATAGCAGCCGCATGAATCGCATTTGATTTTCTGTGCAGCAGAAGCAATCATATCATTCAATGAATCCAGATTTGTCTTTAATTCGCATATCTGTTCATAAAGGTCTTTCTTAGCCTTTGAATAGTCTTTTTCTGTTGATATTTCTTCAAAAGAAATTCTGCCAAGTATCTGATATTTACGGTTTATTTCACTTTTAAGATCTGCAGCAGCAAGCTTCAGCTTTGAGGAATCAACAACCTCACCGGCTTTTTTGCCAACGGTTCCGACAATTGATTTAGCATTAATAATTACATCTTCAAAAATACCCATATTCTACTCTCCTTCTTATCTGATATCAGTTTTCTTATATAATAAATATACACGGATTAAACTTATTCTTAAAAGGATATTTCTTTTTTCGATTATTGTTGTGAAGAAAACAAACTGCAATCCTGCACATCATAAGCTTATTAATTATATCACTTTTCCCGCAATAGTTCAAGGTTTTTACGTCATTTTCAGAATAATACACGAATAATTTACAATATATTCAATATGAATAACATCCTCCACCTATAAATTCACGCAATAGTGAATTTTCTGGTACAAGACTGCTATCTATTATTTCAAATCTGCATAATGCTTCTTTTATCCTGCATACAAATTCATATTGCGGATCAGACGCAGGTATCGTTTCAAGCACCGGAACAGCAATGTTCCTCAGAACACAGGGTTCATAGATATGGATAGAATTGATAGTGAAATCGCTTGTATATCTGTATGGACGTATATATTTTTTCTCACCTTCTATTACACTGTTCCACATAGAAAGCATATAAACAGGATCTACCTTTCTGAAGTAATAATCCCTTACGATTCTCCTGATAAACCTTATTTCCCTGTTTGTAAGAACATAATCCACATTATTCTTGATTCCTTGTTTTACTGCCGTATAGACCTTGACTACTTTAGCCTTTGATCTGCCCTTAAAAAAAATAGGATTAAGAGCATGAATACCTTCCATTATGATAACTGAATCTTTTCCGAGTTTAATTGTCCGGGTTTTATCAGAACGTCTGCTGTGTTCAAAATCATATATTGGAATAACACATTCTCCTGTTGATGACAATTCATCTATTGATTTTCTGATAAGAGGAATATCCAGTGCTTCAACAGATTCGAAATCAGGTTTTCCGTTCGGAAGTCTTCCGACATAATCAGCTCCGAGATAAAAATCATCCATAGATATCAGCTGAACATCGACGCCATGTGAAATAAACTCATCAGACAGTTTTTTTGAAGTGGTGGTCTTACCGCTGCTGGAAGGTCCTGAAAGCATAACAACATGCCTATGACCTTCATTTCCGAGTATTTGTCCCGCAATCCATTTCAGATCGTTTCTGTACAATTCCTCAGTCATTGTTACAAGAGCACGGGCATTATTTTTTGCCTCTTCATTTATTCTATTGATATCACAGGCATACCTTCTGTATGTATTAAGATAGTTCATCATAGAATTCTCTCACCTGCTCTTTCCTTTTTAGCATTTCATCGAATCCGTTTATATATTCATATGGATATTTATAGTTAAATATTCTTGTAATAATCTCACTGTCAGGGACCTTAAGCTTCGTTACAGCACCGGCACCGCATCCTATTATTGTATGTGTTTCATCCATTACATAGACATTATATAATCCATCAAAGCCGTCCTTTGACCATCCGACGTTTTCAAGATTGCCTTCCATTCTTGTTTGTCTGTATAGATAATATGGATGATATCCGCTTTCCGTAAGCTTTTTTTCACAGTATTCAAGCATCCCGGCTGCGTAATTTCCTGTTTCTGTTGTAACCCCTCTTCCTTCCAATGTAAGTCTTGAAGAACGTTTCAATGCAAGGGTATGAACAGTAATACTTGCTGGTGACAACTCACAAATTGTATTGAGAGTATTAATAAAGCTTTCAGGAGTATCGCATGGGAGTCCTGCAATAAGATCCATATTGATATGTCTGAAGCCGATCTTTTCTGCCATTTTATATGCATCGATAGTCTGAGCGGCAGAATGTTTTCTTCCGATCACACGGAGAACGTCATCGTTAAGCGTCTGGGGATTGATACTTATTCTGTCAACACCTCTGCTTAGTATTGCTGTCAGTTTTTCCTCTGTTATTGTATCCGGTCTGCCGGCTTCAATAGTAAATTCACGGCAATTTGTAAGATCAAATGAAGTTTTTATGACATCTATGAGTTCTGAAAGCTGTTCTGCACTAAGAGTAGTGGGTGTACCTCCTCCGATATATACTGTTTCAAGTCTTAGCTTTTTTTCATCTGCGATTTGTCCTGTATACGCTATTTCTTTGCATAGTAGCTTAAAATACGGTTCTATCAGTTTTTTTGCTCTCTCAACAGTCTGTGAAACAAATGAACAATATGAGCATCTTGTGGGACAAAACGGTATAGATACATAAAGACTGAATGAATCACGATGATTCAGAGAAAGAATTTTCCTCTCGTTTATTTCTGTAACAGCACTCAGCTCTGTTTTTGCTTCAGAAACAAGCAGCTTCTGTTCAAAATATTTTTTTGCATATTCACTGCCATTCTGCTCTGACAATCTGCGAAACAGTTTTATCGGACGTACTCCGGTCAGAATACCCCAGGGCTGCTTTTTTCCAGTATATTCACTAAGAAGGTCATAAAGTATGACTGCAAGTTCTCTCTCGGCATTTTTTTCTGATTCATTATCATCTGCATTGATATCCTTACATTTACTTCTTTCATAATCCTCAAAGTAAACTGAAGCACTGAGTGAAATAATACCGTCAGCATTTGTCATACGGGTTATGATATATGGTTTTTCCGGTTCTGTTTCATAGTTGTCGTAAACTGCAATTTTTTCATTAGGATAAAACAATCTTACAAGATTTTCCATTTCATAATGAAATGAATGTCCGTCAATATATATCCTCATCTCCAAAGTCCCTCATTATAAAATTATGTTTTCTTTCATATTCAAGAGTAGTCGGTCCGCCATGACCGCAGAACATTCTGAAATCTCCTTCAAGATTTTTGATCCTGTTTGCTGAAGCAATCATTTCTTTATTGCTGCCTGTCGGAAAATCTGTTCGCCCGGTTGTGCCGGACATGATTGTATCACCGGTAAATATTATGTCTTCAATAATATAGCATATTCCTCCGGCAGTATGTCCGGGAGTGTTAATTACTCTTATGGTTTTATCTCCAAATGACAATGTATCGTTATCAGATACTTCTGCATCCGCTTTGAAATGTTTTATTCCATTTTCAGAAAAATATGATGATAAATTCAGAACATCATTTTCTGTAAATCTGCTGTCATCTTTACCTATGACTATTTTTGCAGATGGGCAAAGCGTTTTCAGTGCAGCTGTATATCCTATATGATCAAAATGACCATGAGTAAGAAGAATATATTTGATTTTTTCTTCGCCGTCTTTTTTTATCCTGTTATTAAGTTTCGCTGAATAATCACCGGGATCTACTATAAATCCTGATTTTTGTTCTGTATCAAATACATAATAGCAATTTGCCTGAAGCTCTCCGACTGGATAACACTCAATTTCTATCATGCTGACCTCCTTATGCAAGCTCTTTACTATCGATAATCAGGGTAACAGGGCCATCATTAAGGAGCTTTACTTTCATGTCAGCGCCGAAAATACCCTTTTCAACCTTTTGTATTCCATTTTCATGAAAACGTCTGCAAAAATACTCATACAGCGGTTCTGCTGTTTCAGGTCGGGCTGCGGAGTCAAAGCTCGGCCTCCTGCCCTTACGACAGTTTGCACAGAGAGTGAAATTTGAAACCACAAGGACATTTCCATCAATATCAGACAATGATAAGTTCATTTTATCATTTTCATCAGTGAATACTCTGAGACCAGATATTTTATCACACAGTTTATCTGCTTGTTTTTCATCATCATCTTTTTCTACTCCAAGAAGAATAAGAAAGCCAATCCCTATCTCTCCTGTTATTTTTCCATCAACAGTTACAGTGCATTCAGATACACGCTGTATAATCGCCTTCATATTAATCAATCCTTTTTTAGTTTCTGCCTACAGATACTATTCCACTTATTCCGCTTAACTTGCTTATTACCATTTTTAAATGGTTGATTCCATTAACAGTAAGACTGACTTCAATTATTGCGACACCGTTTTTCGTTTCTCTCGAATTAAGACTGTGAATGAACAGATGCATTGCAAACAACTGATTTGTTATGTCAGCGAGAAGACCTGTTCTGTCAGTGGCTGTAATCTGGAGAGTTGCCTTAAATGTTTCATTGACAATATTGTCAGTCCATTCTGCGTTTACCCAGCGTTCAGGCTCAATTGCTTTTGAAATGTCTTTTGGAACATTTGAACAGTTTCTCTTATGAATAGAAACACCGTATCCTCTTGTAATAAATCCTATTATTTCATCACCAGGCAGTGGGTTGCAGCATCTTGAGTATTTTACAAGACAATCATCCATTCCCTCGATTATAACTCCGCTGCTGACTTTCTTTTTGGGAACAGGTTCTTTTATTACAATTGGTGCAGGTTCTTCGTCTGTATACTTTTTGAAGTATTCCTCTTTTATCCTCGGGAGTATTCTCCAGAGCTGTATTCCGCCATATCCGATAGAAGCATAAAAATCATCTATCGTATTACAGTTTTGTCTGTGTATGATATCCGCAAGAAATTCAGGCATGTCTTTTTCTGCGATATTAATTCCGAGTCGTCTGAATTCTGCTTCCAGCTGAGATTTTCCTTCAACAATATTCTCATCTCTTTTTTCTCGCTTGAACCATAGACGTATTTTACTTCTCGCTTCACTTGTTTTTACAATATTGAGCCAGTCTCTCTTTGGACCTCCGCTTTCCTTTGTAGTCATTATTTCAACGATCTCACCGGTTGTGACTTTATAATCAATCGGAACAATTCTTTTATCAACCTTGGCTCCTATCATACGGTTGCCGACTTCACTATGAATTGCATATGCAACATCAATAACAGTTGCGCCCATAGGAAGACTGAGTACATCCCCTTTAGGTGTAAATACAAATACTTCTTCCGGAACAAGATCCATCTTAATTGTGCGAACAATATCCGTAGAATCATTATCGTTCTGATTTTCGAGCATTTTGCGTATCCATGCAAGACGATCATCAAGAGTATTCTTTTTTGTGATACCTTCTTTGTATTTCCAGTGTGCTGCAATACCGAATTCTGCTGTATAATGCATTTCCCAGGTTCTTATCTGAATTTCGAAGGGTATTCCTTCCTTGCCTATAACTGTTGTATGAAGCGACTGGTACATATTCGGTTTAGGGGTTGAAATATAATCCTTGAATCGGTTTGGAAGGGGTTTGAAAACATCATGGACAACACCGAGAACATTGTAACAATCGGCAACACTGTCAACAATTACTCTTACGGCAAAGATATCATATATCTGATCCATTGTTCTGCCCTTCATAAAGGTCTTTTTATATATTCCGTGAATACTTTTGACTCGTCCTTCTATATAAACGTTATTTATTTCGTCCTTGAGTCTGTCATATATCTGTTGTTTGATATCAGTAATAAAATCAAGTCTGTCTTTACTTTTTAATTCAAGCTGTTTTTCTATTTCACTATAACCGATAGGATCAAGATATCTGATAGAAAGATCTTCAAGCTCCTCTTTTATTGCTCTTATTCCCAGTCGGTGAGCTATCGGTGCATAAACCTCCATTACCTCAAGTGCTTTATCACGTCTGTGCTGTTCCTTCATACATTCAATTGTCCTCATATTATGAAGACGGTCAGCAAGCTTGATAATTATAACTCTGATGTCATTGGACATTGCAATAAGCATCTTTCTGATATTCTCTGCCTGTTGTTCTTCTCTTGAAGAATAGGGTATTTTTCCGAGTTTTGTAACACCATCAATCAGATTGGCAATCTCTGAGCCGAACATTTTTGTTACTTCCTGAAGAGTTATTGGGGTATCCTCAACAACATCGTGAAGCAGTGCCGCTGCAAGACATTCACTGTCCATACCAAGTTCACACAGAATACATGATACGGTCGTTGGATGAAGAATATAAGGAATACCCGACGCTCGCCTTTGATTTCCATGCATCTTTTCAGCTAAATCATATGCCTTCTGAATAAGTTCAAAATTATAATTTTTCCCGCTTTTTTTCATAAGCTCGACAAGTTCATTATAATCCTGATAATATTTTGGTTTATCTGGCATTTCTTATCTCCTCCTCCAATTTTCTATATACTTTTGAGGTGCTTAGTTCGGTTTTACCGGTTACCTTGCACATTCTGACAAAAATGATATCTGAGCATCTGGAATAATCAAGAAATTTAAGATCATTCATAATGTCCAGTATTATCAGCAGTTTGAATACACCTAAGCTGAGTCTGTGACATAATGCATCAATTGAATATCTTTCCTTATCTGAGGATTTTAAATATCTGTATACCGAAGCAAATTCTTCTCTTGTGGGAAACTTATTATGCTTTTCGTTGACAAATATTCCTTTTTTATATAATTCATAATCCTGAAGTTCAAGCATTGCTTCTTCCACATCAAAGCCATTTATTTTTATATCCTTTACATAAAATGAAAGACTTTCTTTTCCCATATACTCGTTTTTATCAATATTAATTGCAAAATCAAGTATTTCACCTTCATCATATGGAAATTCTGAAGGAATGGTAGAAAAACACATTAAGTTCAGTCTTGCTTTTCCTCTTGATACTGATAGTTTAAGATGTTTTGCACCTCCGACGGGAGTGATTCTGTCTAATTTCATACCGAAAAATCCAAAAAGAGGCTTTGGATTAGAACATCCGAATGGTTCAAAATTCTTTAGCTGTTGTACCATATCAAGTACAACAGATTCCGGATTTAGTTTACAATCAAGCTCCATTGTATATAAAGGCATATAATCCATCTGATTTGCATAATTGTTTACTGCCTTTGTAAATGAATCTATTTTTTCTTTTTTGATACTGAATCCTACTGCCATAGGATGTCCGCCGAATTTAACAAGATATTCAGAACAGGCAAATATTGCGTCTACCAGAGAAAAGCCTGAAACACTTCTGCCGGATGCTTTGCAATCTTCGTCATTAACTGATATCATTATTGACGGCTTTCCGAAACGCTCAGTAATTCTTGAAGAAACTATTCCGACTACTCCTGCATTCCATTTCTCGGAAGCAAGAACTATTATTCTGTTTTCTGTTATTGACGGATCAGCAGAGATCATCTCATCAATGTCTTTGATAATATCCCCTTCAATTTTCTGACGGGATTTGTTTAACTCACATAGTATTTCTGATTTTTCATCCGCAACTTTTTCATCCTCGGTAAGAAATAATGTAAGTGCATCATATGGTGAGCCCAGTCTTCCTGCTGCATTTATCCTTGGTCCAATTTTAAAGCCTATCGCTCCTGAATTAATTTCGCTTATTGATGATTTCTCAATCAGATCAGAAAGTCCGGGTCTTTCAGTATTTTTTAAAGCTATTATTCCGGATTTTACGATTTTTCGGTTTTCGCCGTAAAGCGGAACAATATCTGCAACCGTGCCAAGTGCAGCAAGATCAGCATAATTCTCTATTATTGAGTAATTATTATCATCAAGAGCATAAATAAGCTTTAATGCAAGTCCGGCACCGGAATAATGTATAAAATCATATGTTTCGTCTGACCTGTGAGGATTGACAACAGCGCAGGCTGTAGGTAGAATATCAAGCGGTTTATGATGATCTGTTACAATGACATCCATTCCGAGAGAAACTGCATATTCTATTTCATTGATTGCGGTAATACCGTTATCTACGGTTATAAGAAGGTTTACTCCTTCTGACGATAGTTTCTTTACAGCAGTTTTGTTCATGCCATATCCTTCATCATTCCTGTCAGGAATATAATACATCACATCAGCAAAACATGAATCAAGATATGAATACATTATCGCTGTTGAAGTGACACCGTCACAGTCATAATCTCCGTAAATACATATTTTTTCGTTATTATCTAATGCTTGTCTGATTCTGTTAACTGCCTTGTCCATGTCCTTGATAAGCAATGGATCATCAAGATCGATATTATGAGAAAAAAATATTTCAATATCTTCTTTTTCGGTTATATCCCTGATTGTCAGAAGCATAGCTGTAAAAACCGGTAAACCATATTGAGTATTCAGTTTTCTGATCAGATCTTTATCGAGTTTAGATTCAGACCACTTTTTCATTCTTGCACCGCCTTAATTTCTATATTATTATATAATAACATTTTTTATTTTATAATTCAATATTTTAGTTATTCTTTTTTTAGCTTCTTTTTTTAAATTATAT
>ONRO01000402.1 GCA_900320235.1 uncultured Eubacteriales bacterium | reverse complement strand
TCCTTCGACGATAAAATGCTCGGCAGGGAAAAGCCTCTTGAGCCGGGCGGTCCCGACCCTGAACAGGACGACAATGTAATGCTTGTCCGTACAAGAGTGTCGAGAATCTATTATAAAAAGAAGTTTTTCGACTATCCTGTAAAAATGTCCGCTTCAACGATAAAAAACATGGGTTTCGGTACTACAATGGCCTCGGGCTTCAGCTACCTTAAATCCGCCATGTTCAAAAAGGAAGAAAGCTCACTTGAAAATTTCTATATAAACCGCTTCGGCAAAAAGCTGTACAGTATGTTCTTTGAAGGCTATACAGAAAAGCTCTGGGGCAGACATCCGAGAGATATTTCGGCAGACTGGGGCTCTCAGCGTGTAAAGGGTCTTTCGATCAGGGCTGTTCTCAAGGATATGTTTTCAAAGACCTTCGGCGGAAAGAAAAAAAACAAGGAGGTCGAAACCTCTCTTATCGAACAGTTCTGGTATCCTAAATACGGCCCCGGTCAGCTTTGGGAAAATGCCGCTGATATTGCAGTTCAGAAGGGTGCAAAACTTCTGAAGGGCTATAATGTCAGGGAAATACGCTGTGAAAACGGCAGTATCAGATCTGTGGTCTGCTCAACAGACAGCGGCGAAAAAGTAATTGAGGGTGATATTTTTATTTCCTCAATGCCCGTTAAGGATCTTGTCTGCGGAATGACAGGCGATAAGCCTGATGATGATATGATCAGCATTGCAAAGGGACTTCCGTACCGTGATTTTGTTACAGTCGGACTTCTCGTAAACAAGCTCAATCTTAAAAATGAAACTGATATGAAAACTCTCGGAAATATTGTTCCCGACTGCTGGATATATGTTCAGGACACAGGCGTCAAGCTCGGAAGAATACAGATTTTCAACAACTGGTCGCCCTATATGGTAAAAGACCCTGAAAATACTGTATGGATAGGTCTTGAGTATTTCTGCGCAGAGGGCGATGATTTCTGGAATATGACTGATGAGGAATGTATTGACCTTGCCTCAAAGGAGCTTGAATCCATGGGAGTTATCACAAAGTCTGATATTCTTGAAAGTCACCGTGAAAAGGTCAAAAAAGCTTATCCGGCATACTTTGATACCTACTCAAGAATGGATGAGCTTATCAGATGCCTTGACGGATATCAGAACCTGTATTGTGTCGGAAGAAACGGTCAGCACCGTTACAACAATATGGACCATTCCATGCTGACAGCTATCAGAGCTGCTGAGGCTATAAGGGACGGCAGAACCGATAAGCATGATATATGGAATGTAAACACCGAAAAGGAATATCATGAAACAAAATCATAATATTATTCATTGGTAAAAGAGGGTGTTTTGTTTTTATGATCAGGTATCTTAATAAAAATACTTTAAATTCGTTTATCTCCATAATTAAATCACATCCGTTTATTACGGCAGCAATCATGTGCTTCTGCTGTATACCGCTTACGGGTAAAACCATTACGCCAGGCGCTCCCGTGATATCGGCTGTGATACTTTTCTCCATATGCTCTGTTTTTTCTTTGTATGTTTGTGAATTTATTGCTGAAAAAAGCAGAAAGTCAATGCGGCTGTGCCTTATACTTATTTCAGCAGCTCTGTCTGCATTATTCGGCTATATGCTCAGCTGTGCATTTGCACCCGGACTTGTAGTTCTCAATGCCGGACTTGCCTTTGTTGCTGCGGCTGCCGGTTATTTCATTGCAACAAAAAAAATAGATTCACAAAAAGCCATTATTCTGATCTTTATTGCCGCTGTTATTTTCAGACTCGCTTATATTATGATAATAAGCATTAAGATCAAACAGCATGATGTTTATTCCCTTGAGGAAAAAAAGGGACATCTCGGCTATATCGGCTATCTTGTTTTTCACAATGCCCTGCCGGATATTGATGTGCGTACTGTCAATCAGTTCTATCATCCCCCGCTTCATCATATCATTGCTGCCATATGGGTGAAATTTCAGAACGGGATCGGGATAGATTCTGATAACATCTGGGAAAATATCCAGCTTCTTACAATGTTTTATTCCTGCTGCTGCATGATAATCTGCTACAAGATATTCCGGCTTCTCGGTCTTGAGGGAAAGGGACTTGTTATCGCTTTTGCAATTATTGCATTCTGCCCTACCTTTATTATAATGTCAGGCAGCATCAATAATGATATACTATGCCTTACTCTGATGCTTGCCTCTTTGCTTAATACGCTGTACTGGTACAAAAGCCGTAACTTCGGCAGAATTATCTGCATCGCAGTCTGTGTCGGCTGTGCAATGATGGCAAAGCTTTCAGGCTGGATGGTCGCACCGGCTATTGCTGCTGTATTCATATATGCATTCTTCAAGGATATCAGACACTGGAAAAAATATCTCATTCAGTATTCTGTCTTTCTTTGCGTATGTGTACCCCTTGCCTTATGGTGGGGAATCAGGAATTACATCACTCACGAGGTTCCTATAACCTATATCTGGGAGCTTTCTGAAAGATCGGGTCAGTATATCGGCGACATTCCTGTTGTAAAAAGGCTTTTCGATTTCAACCCCAATCAGTTCAAGCATATCGGGGATCAGTTCATACAATACGAAGCAGGATATAATGAATACAATCCGCTTATTGCTTTATTCAAAACCTCTGTCTTTGACGAAACCTTTACTAAAACATTTTATCCCGCTGTTGCAGGCATTGACAAGATCCTGTTCTGGTCTGCTGTTATTCTTGGCCTGACCGGATTTGCTTCAATGATATATTCTTTTATCAAAGACAAAAAGCTGAGTTTTATACATAAGCTTTTCATCGGAATTCTGTACGGAGTTATCATGGGATCATATTATATTTTCTGTATCAGATTTCCGCAGGTATGCACACAAAACATCAGATATGCCGTACCTGTTATTGTGATCGGCGCGTATTTTGTCGGACGGCTTGTTATGAATATGCTGTCCTCCACAAAAATGAGAACTCATTATTTGAGACTTTATGGTATTACAATGACAATCGCAGTCACGGTTATTTACTGTCTTATCTCACTTACTTTCTTTGATGTGGTATTCATTACAAAATAATTTAGTCTGCTGTATTGAATATTGCCGGAATCTTAAAACAGTTCACGGCACATTATGATAATGCATCAGCCGATTAAAGTAATATAAAAAATCCGATGAATTTCGTATTCATCGGATTTTTCTTTGTTATTCCGGCATCAGCTCAGCTTATCAGTTTAGTGCAGACTGTGTATAAGCTGAGAAAGCTTTTATATTTACTGCAGCTGTATCTTTACGCCGTCATGCCGGACTAAGCTGCTTTTGAGTCATATTCTTCATTTCCATCACAATAAATATCATTACCGTAATGAATGAAATCACATCGGCGGCAGGAGAAGCATAAATAATGCCTTCTATGCCAAAAAACAGCGGAAGTATCAGTATCAGCGGTATCAGGAAAAAAATCTGCCTTGTAAGTGAGAGCATTGCGCCCTTTATCGGCTTTCCTATTGCTGCAAAGAAATTTGATGATATCATCTGTATTCCCGTCAGCGGAAGCAGACACAGGAATATCCTCATAAACATTACAGCAAAATCAAAATATAACTGTTCGTTTTCTCCCGAACCGAATATTGAAAGAACCTGCTGAGGGAAAAGCTGAAAGATTGCTTCTCCGATAATAGTTATAGTCAGCTCGCTTATTACCGCAAGCTTATATACTTCTTTGACACGATCGTATTTTTTCGCACCGTAATTGAAGCCGACAATAGGCTGCATTCCCTGAACTATTCCGATAATTACCGCAAGCACAATTGCATTGATTTTCATTACGATCCCGCTTGCCGCAAGGGGAATATCCTCCCCGTAGACCGAAAGTCCGCCGTAATATACAAGGGAACGGTTAATTACGATCTGAAGAACAGTGATTGCAAGCTGAGTAAGTCCGTTGCTCATACCCATCAGGCATGTCCTGCCCGTCTGATGCAGATTAATTGAGAAGTGTCTTTTTTTCAGAACGATCCTTTTCAGCTTTTTCAGATAGATCAACCCGAACACAGCCGAAACGACCTGTCCGATAACAGTAGCCCATGCAGCACCGCCCACTCCCATTCCGAAAACAACTACAAAAAAATAATCAAGCACCGTATTGACAATAGCGCCGATGACCATTGCAGTCATTGAATACATCGGACTGCCGTCTGCTCTTGCTATGCTGCTCATACCGTTCATTATTACGATAAACGGCATACCGATTGCTGTTATCCTCGTATATTCGACAGCATACGGAAAAACATTATCTGTTGCACCGAATGCCCTGAGAAGCGGCTCATGGAAAACCGATATCAGCACAGCATAAACAAATCCGAAAAGCAGCATCAGACATATTCCGCTGCCAACGGTTGCGGCAGCCTTTTCCTCATCTTTCTGACCGAGAAAAAGCGAATACTGAGCTGCTGTTCCGATAGCGATCGTCAGAGTTATCGCCATACATATAGTTGTAAGCGGAAATGCGACGTTTGTTGCCGCATTTCCAAGATAACCAACATTCTGACCAATAAAGATCTGATCTACGACATTATAAAGCGAACTTACAAGCATTGCTATGATACTCGGTATTGCAAAGCCTGCAAGAAGTGATGATATCTTTTTATATCCGAGCGGATTTTCGTGTCTGACATTTACTGTTTTTTTCTTTTCCATTATTACTTCCTTCTCTTAAAGAAACACTGATTTATTCTGTTCATTTTAATTCCGTCAGGATCAATTACTTTCCGGGCTCCACTTTTCAAGTACCTTATCAATATTATTCTTATCAAGCTTGTTTTTTCTGCCGAGCTTTTTCCATGTAAATGATGCAAGTCTGTCAGTCTGCTTTTTATATTCTGACTCACCAACCTCCTGACCGTCGATCGCAGCCGTTTTTTCTCCGGCATATTCTCCTTCAGCGCCATATGTATCGAACAGGGACATATAATGCTTGAGCATGTTTTTTTCAAAAGAGTAAATATTTTCCATATGAGCTCCTGCCTGATTCAGCTCACTTTTTATCAGATCAACTTCTTCCGATGCATAAAGATACCCTCCGGCACCAATAATCTCAAGCTTCTCTGATTTTGCCTCATGGCAGTTATATACATAACATTCATCAGTTTCTCCCTGACCTGTTGAAACAAAAAGCTCCGGCTTTCCGTCCTTATCAACATCATACAGTTCATATGCGATTGTCGCTTCTGAATTGTTTTCGGTATATTCATTGAGAGTATTTTTAAATGCATCATGCCAGATCTTTTTTCTCTGTGCTTCATTTTCCCGGCTGTTCTGTTCATCATACAAGCGCTCAGCCTCTCTTATTTCCGAAGCCTCCTGCTTTCTTTTTTCAAAAAGCTCTTCATAGGCTTGTGAAAGCTCCTTTTTCTCGCTTTCCTCAAGTTCTCTGATTGATGCCTCAAGCCTTGACTGATCGTATGCTTCCACACCCATTCTTTCCTCTATTACGGTTATCTCGGTCTTGATACTGTCCGAGCCTGTATGGGTATATCCGTTTACAAGGGTTTTCAGTGCGGTATCATCATCATCAAGAATAACATAAATATCAGCAAGCTTCAGATATGCACTGTCATTCACCGCATTTGACATTATTGCGTTTTTATAGTTGTTGATTGCTTTTTCATATTCGCCTTTAAGCTCATATTCTCCTGCTGTTCTCATCATCTTATCGTAATAGTTTTCATGGAAGAACTTCGGGATAAGTATCACAGCTGCTGCAAGCGCAGCGATTATGATTAGTATTAAAATTATTACAGGTGCTATGGATTTCTTTTTTTTATACATTTTTCTTTTCCCTTTCATTTCAGTCTTATATTTTCTGATACTGTTTATTTCTGCAATTATAGTGTCTGTGTAAGTTTTTTTGTTATCCGAAGTGTCTGTTATTCTCATTATACTGTTTTTGCCGCCCGCATTT
>ONRO01000390.1 GCA_900320235.1 uncultured Eubacteriales bacterium | reverse complement strand
GAATATCAGCAGTTCAGGCTCAAAAAGCCGGGCGGTGCCGGAGTAAAATTTTTTCAGGCTATAAAAGACGTGAATCAAGGGTGCAGCGTCACGCTGCCCCCGGCGGTTGGGTGGTTGACAGAGGAGGGGAATTTGGAATATAATTAAGAAAAGACCGGATAAAATATCGGACTTTTGGCCAAGTCTGTGAAAATGGCTTGCTTTGACGGCAATTTGAGGTGAAATAACTCTCCGTCAAGTATTTTTTCAGAAAACTGATTTGTGCGTGGTGTAAGTGAATAAAGGAGTGATAAAATATGAAATTCAGAAAAATTGCAGCGACTTTCATTGCTATGCTTACGGTTTGCGGTGCGGCTGTGATACCGGCTGAGATAATGCCCTCTGTGCAGACAGAGATTTTTGCTCAGGCAGCTACAAATATATTGGAAATAAATGCAGCAAGCGGTAATGGCAGCAGCGATATTCAGAATGCAATCAATAGTCTTGCAAAATACGGTGGAACAATAAAGCTTACAGGAAACTTTACTCTCGACAGTATGCTCACAATGTATAATTGTAATAATCTTACAATAGATGCGCAAAAAGCTGTTATCAGTTCTGATCTGAAGATCGCTCTTAATCCGTGGCAGGCAAAGAATATTACAATAAAGGGCGGCAAATGGAAGATGGGAAATAATTCTCAGCTTGCAAAGGTAAGTTCAAGTGAAAACTGTACTTTTGACTCTTTGAATATAAGCGGCGGAAATAACACTGAAGGTGTTCTGTATTATTATTGCTCTGCTGATTCTTCTGTGAAAAACTGTGTGTTTAATAATACCCTGAGTCAGGCAGTCTATGTTTATAAATCTTCTGATTTTGCAGCCGTCGGAAATAGTGTCAGCAATGCAGGCGGTCATGCGATAGGCTTGTATGGCTCGGAAAAACCGCTTTTGCTCGGTAACACTGTTAATAATATATGTGGTGACGGTCTTAAATGTGTTGAATGTAATAATGCTGTTATAAGCGGTAATACAGTTAAAAATATCAAATGGAATGAAAAGCTTGATTATGATGAAGGAAAGGGTCAGGCACGTTCGGGCTGCGGTATCATGGTTATGAGCTCTGAAAATATTCAGGCAGGAAAAGCGACTGCGTATGCTGGAAGAAACTTTGAGGGCAATATCGTTTCAGGTACAGCTAACTATGGTATGGTAATAAATCTTTGCTCGGATACCCTTGTGAAGAATATTTCTTTCTCTGATATCGATACAAACGGTATTCATAACTCAGCTTCTTCAGGTACGGTGATCGAGGGCTGTACATTCAAAAACTGTAAGGAAACAGGTATATTTTTCGTTCCCGGCCCTGACGAAAAAGTTTCTGCGGTCAAAAGACAGGCTCTGGGGTCGGTAATCAGGAATAATACAATAGATTCCTGCGGAACTTTCGGAGTAGACCTTGTTATGACTGACGGAACAAATGTCAATGAAAATATTGTAAGAAACTGCACGGATTACGGAATTTACTGTATCGCCGCAAAGAATATCAGTATTGTCGGAAATGATACTTTCAATACAAAGACCTACAAAGGTTCGGGTATCAATTTCAATGAAGCATGCAGCAATATTATTATTCGTGATCCTGCCCCGCTGACCCTCAGCAGTACAGGAATGAATCTGGGCGCTGGTGAAAAAACAGTCCTGAAATGCAGCGACAGCTCTGTGAAATGGCGTACATCTGATTATAAGATAGTAAGCGTTGATCAGAAGGGAAATGTTACAGCTATAAATACCGGAACGGCATGGGTTACTGTAAGAACTGATTCAGGAAAGGAAAGATCCTGTAAGTTCACAGTTAAAAAAGCACCCGAAAAAATAGTTCTGACAAAGGGTATACTGACACTCGGAGTCGGAGAAAAATATACAATCGGTTCATCTGTAAATGACGGCGCTGCATGTTTACAGAGAATATACCGCACAAGCAACAGCAGCATCGTAAAAATGACACGCACAAACTGGGTCGGGGATTTCGTCGCTCAGAAGCCCGGAGTAGCATATGTGACCGTGCGGAGCTATAACGGCAAGGAATCAACCTGCAAGGTTACAGTAAAGAATGCACCGTCGTATGTCACGATCAGCAAGAAAACTCTTGTTATGAAGGTGGGTCAGAGTGCATCTTTGAGTGCAAATGTAGGTAATGCGGGCTGTGCAGAACGGACATTCCGTACAAGCAACAGTTCAGTTGTCAGAATGACAAAGACAAACTGGACAGGCAGCTTCACTGCAGTGAAAAAGGGTATTGCATATGTGACAGTACGGACTTACAACGGCAAGGAATCAAGCTGTAAGATCACGGTCGTATAAAAATGAATAAATGATATTGTACACCTCATGGTCTGCATGAAAACACAAAGAGTTCATGTCAGACCGTGAGGTTTTTTCAGTGTTGTCCAGTTCTTGGTCAAGTTGATGCAATATATGTACCGCTTTTTTCGGGTTATGATGGTTTTAGATAAAAGTTCTTAAATTAAACTTAAAAAGAAATGTAAGTCTTGATCAAATGTAAGAAAAGCACTTGAAAAAATAATCAGAAGTTGTATAATATTTATGAGTATAATTTCAGTATTCATGTGTATCAGTTGATCTGGGAACGGTTCAATGTGTGAAGTGTTAAAGGAGAGGAAAAATGGTAAGACAGAAAATTATTGTTGTTAATCCTGAAGGTTTGCATCTCAGACCTGCCGGAGTATTTGCTCAGCAGATGGACAGATTCGATTGTGATGTAACAATACGATACAAGGAAACAAAGGTGAATGGAAAAAGCCTGCTCAGTATACTTGCAGCATGTATAAAATGCGGCAGTGAAATTGATATTGAATGTGACGGCAGCGATGAGCATGAAGCAATCAGCAAAGCTATTGAACTGATCAACTCCGGTTTTGCTGAATGATAATCTGTTTTGAAAAGAGTGAGAGAAAATGTTCAGTGGAACGGGAGCATCGAGCGGTATCGGAATAGGCTATGTAAAGGTAATACATGTCCGTAAGCCCGTTTTTGAAAGGTGCCGGATCAGAGATACCCATAGCGAGCTTGAAAAGTTTAAGAGGGCTGTCGGAAGCTTTACAAAGGCGACTGAAGAACTTGCCGAAAAGCTTGAAGAGGAAGCCGGAGAAAAGGAAGCGAGTATTCTCAGAGGTCATATAATGATCCTGAATGATCCTGTTCTGAGATCAGAGATCGAAAAGCTCATCAGCGGCGGCGAATGTGCAGAGGCTGCTGTTGAACAGATATGTAACATGTTCATAAGCGTGTTTTCTGCAAGAGATGATGAACTGACAAAGCAGAGAGCTGCTGATATGGAGGATCTCAAGTCAAGGCTGATACGTCATCTTCTTGGAATTGATGAGGTCAGGTTTACATCATTGCCTCCGGATACAGTTATTTGTATAAGAGAACTGACTCCGAGTATGACTGCCGGACTTGACAGGGAACATGTCGCCGGATTTATCACGGAAAAAGGCGGCGAAACATCTCATTGTGCAATTCTTGCGAGAGCGCTGAATATTCCTGCTGTGCTCGGAGCTGAAGGAATTGTTGATCTTGTCGGAAACGGTGAGAGGATAATACTTGACGGCGACAGCGGCGAAATAATATATCAGCCCGATGAAAACAAACTGAAAGAATATCAGGATAAAAAAAGGCTTTATGATGAACAAACCGAGCTGCTGAGAAATTACAGGGGAAAGAAAACCGCCGATGCTGACGGAAAAGAATACTCTGTACTATGCAATATCGGAACT
>ONRO01000385.1 GCA_900320235.1 uncultured Eubacteriales bacterium | reverse complement strand
TGTAGAAACGTTAATGCACTTTTAAAGAAGAAATTATATCAGCAGTTCAGGCTCAAAAAGCCGGGCGGTGCCGGAGTAAAACTTTTTTCAGGCTATATTAGTCGTGAATCGCGACCCCGGCGGCACGCCGGTCACGCTGCCGATGGTGGAGAGGGTATTGAATTTTGTCTGGAAATGCTATATAATAAGAAATGGTCGGTCGTTATGGGTGAATCAGATGAAATTGAAATGAATGAAGAATGTTAAATATTACGATCGGCGTAATTTTCTTTGAAACGGAGGTGACGCTGTGACCGAAGGAGAATTTCAGGAATTTCTGATAACTGTCGGATACAGGTACAATGCAAAATCAAAATCGGGGTTCAATACCTTTGACGGGTTTCATACGATTGTTGAGTTTCTGACAGATGAAAACAGATATTCATTCAGGCTGAGTGCTGTGACTGACGATATAGCAGCCCTTTCCGGAAAGCTTTCGGCTTTTTCTGCGGATAACAAAACCTTTGTGACAAAGGCAAAGTACAAAGATAAAAAAGTTGTGCTGAATGTCAAAATGACGATAGATTCGGAAATTGACAAGGAGCATCTTAAAGAGGTCACACGTTTCTTTACCGAGCTTTGTAAAAGCGGAAGCATTCACCCTGTCTGCGGTGTATGTTCAAGAAACAGAAAAACAGGTGTATATATAGTCGGAAGTGAACTTGTTCCGATTTGTGAAAAGTGTATCGTAAGGAAAAGAAAACAGTATGAACGCAGAAGAGATATGTTCATTAAGAAAAAACAGAATATGCCTGCCGGAATTGCCGGTGCGGTATTCGGAGCAATTTTAGGAGCTTCACTTTATATTCTTCTGTATCAGTTCTGGTCAGGCTGGGGAATCTGGGCAGGTGTTATAGTATCCTGTGTTTTCGGCGGATATGTTGTTGCCGGAAAGCGGGCAACCAAACTCAGCGCTGTTATCTGCGAAATAATAGCCTTTTTTTCATTTATTTTTGCTGAATATTGTGCCGTTGTCGCAAATATGGCGATCCTGATAGAAAGAAACGGCGGCGGAATTGTTGTGACAGAAGCTATCGAATCTACTAACAACAGCCTTACAACATTCAGCATACTTAATGATCTTATATTTGAAATAATTATTGGTACTGCTGTAATGGCGGTGATCGGTGTTATATATTTTCTGAAAAGAATGTTTACAAGACCGCTCAAGATATCAAAAAATCTATTATAAAACACAAAAGCCGATGAACCTTTTGAGTCATCGGCTTTTATGCATTTTATCCGGGTCTGATATGATACTAAATGTTTTGCTGGAAATATAATGATTTGATTTTGTTGGAAAAAGCGGAATTGATAATAACGGGACAAAATAAACAGGAGCATATCTCCCCATGATATGCTCCCGGCTTTGAGAAAGAAGAAACCGTTCCACTCCAATAAAACGATGTTCTGTATAAAAAGTTTTTAATTAGCTGTGTTTGTTTTGTTGTATTAATTATAGAATAAAAAACAGAGATAATCAATGTATAAATATTTATGAAAAAGTAAACAATTTGTTAAGGCATGTCGGAATGGATAAAAAAATGAATGAATGAATGTTGTTTTTATTAATAAAGATAAACCGCATTAAAAAGGGAAAAATTGGATATCTGATGCCATTTCTGATAATCCGCCGTTTGTTCAGTGAGTGAAAAAACTATTAGTTGATGACGTATGGGATAAAATCTGAACTGACTGACAAATGGAATTGACAGAAAAAATATGCACCGCAGTAGTGTAATTGAAGGCTTATGTCATAGCCCGACATCTCAAAGAAGCTCACTTCGGTACCTCACGCTGGTAAAGCAGAAATGATTTCAGCAGTTCAGACTCAAAAAGCCGGGCGGCGCCGGAGTAAAACTTTTTCAGGCTATAAAAGACGTGAATCAAGGGTGCAGCGTCACGCTGCCGTCACGCTGCCGTCACGCTTTATACCGCTTCTGCTTTTTTCTTTCTGACAACTTTTTCAGCGTAAGGCGTTCCCTTACGGAAACGCGCCAAAAGAAAGGAACCACAAGAGGAAGGGCTTTGGCCCCTCCTCTTAAGGTCCCT
>ONRO01000313.1 GCA_900320235.1 uncultured Eubacteriales bacterium | reverse complement strand
GGTTTCACAAAAGGCCGCAGCGTCACAAAAATCAAAGGGCGGCACGAATGAATTCAGTTCGCTTAAAGAAAAATCTGAAAGCAATGATACATGGATATACCTCGCCTTTGGAATACCGCTTGTGCTTGCGGGTGCGGCAATAATAGTTGTCGTTATCGCTGTTAATGTCAGGGCTTCAAAAAAGGAAAAAGCACTTGCCGCGGCTCAGAATGAGTCTGAGGAACAGCCTAAAAAGCTTGAAGATGAAATACATGAGGATGAAAAGGTGATGAACAAGCCAAAGCGTTCTGCTTTCGGCGGTAAACATGCGGCACCTGTCAAGACTCAGACAAGGGATTTCACTCAGAAGGATCTTGTCGATACGCTTGATGATCCGATGGATATTGATGATGATGAATGATCCGGCTTTTTACCGGACGGCAGTTTTCTGAACCTGTAAGTCAGTGTGCTGTATTTTAATTCTGAACAGAAAAATCAACTTATGCATACCGTATGCGGGTTGAATATATTAATAATGTATGTTATAATACAGTTGCGTATAAAACGGTGCGCTCACCGTAAGAATCGGAGGAAATAAACAGAATGGATAAGTCAGAAATCTTAGAACTGAAAAAAACAGCCTGTAACGTAAGATTGTGGACTGTGGAAGGCGTTTTTAACGCAAAATCCGGTCATCCGGGCGGCTCTCTCTCTGCTGCCGATATTATGACCTACCTTTATTTCAAGGAAATGAAGGTTGATCCTCAGAATCCGGATGATCCGGACAGAGATCGTTTTGTCCTTTCAAAGGGTCACTGCTGTCCCGCTCTTTATGCCACTCTTGCCCTCAAAGGCTTTTTCTCAACCGATGAGATAAAGGTTCTTCGTCATATCGGTGCAATGCTTCAGGGTCACCCGGATATGAAACATACTCCCGGAATCGATATGAGCTCAGGCTCACTCGGTCAGGGTATTTCTGCTGCTTGCGGTATGGCTCTTGCTGGTAAGCTCAGCGGTAAGGATTACCGTGTGTTTGCTATGCTCGGCGACGGCGAATGTGAAGAAGGTCAGGTATGGGAAGCTGCTATGTTTGCCAGCCACAACAAGCTTGATAATCTTACTGTTTTCGTCGATTTCAACGGTCTTCAGATAGATGGTACTGTTGCTGATGTTGCCGGTCTTTCGGAGCTTGATAAGAAATTTGAATCCTTCGGTTTTGAGGTTATCACAATCGACGGACATGATTTCGAGCAGATCGGAAATGCTGTTGATAAGGCTAAAAATACTAAGGACAAGCCTACTGTTATTATTGCAAATACAGTTAAGGGCAAGGGCGTTTCATTTATGGAAAATCAGGTCGGCTGGCACGGAAAGGCTCCGAATGCCGAGCAGTATCAGATCGCTATGGATGAACTCAAGGAACAGCTTAAAGCATTGGAGGCATAAATAATGGCAGAAAGTAAGAAAATAGCTACAAGAGAAAGCTTTGGTATGGCTCTTTGTGAGCTTGCCAGGGAACATGACGATATTATAGTCCTTGATGCAGACCTTGCGGCTGCCACAAAGACTGAGATCTTCAAAAAGGCTTATCCGGAACGCTTCTTTGACTGCGGTATCGCAGAGGGAAATATGATCGGCGTTGCAGCTGGTCTTGCTGCGGCTGGCATGGTTCCGTTTGCGGCTTCATTTGCAATGTTCGCAACCGGCAGAGCTTATGAGCAGGTAAGAAATTCTGTTGGTTATCCTCATCTGAATGTTAAAATCGCAGGTTCTCACGCTGGTATCTCCGTCGGAGAGGACGGCGCTACTCACCAGTGCTGCGAGGATCTTGCACTTATGAGAACTATTCCGGGTATGGTAATTCTCAACCCGGCTGATCATTATGAAATGCTCGCTGCTACAAAGGCTGCTTATGAATACAACGGTCCTGTTTATATCAGACTCGGCAGACTTGCTATTGACAGCTTCAATGATCCTGATAATTACAGCTTCGAGATCGGCAAGGGTATTACTCTTGAGGATGGCGATGACGTTACTGTTATTGCAACCGGTCTGGTTGTTTATGAGGCACTCAAGGCTGTAAGAGCGCTCAAAGAAAAGGGTATCAATGCCCGTCTTATTAATATGCACACTATCAAGCCTGTTGATAAGGATATTATTATCAAGGCTGCTAAGGAAACCGGTAAGATCATTACTGTTGAAGAGCACAATATCATCGGTGGTCTCGGAGAGGCTGTTGCTGCTGTTACAGCTGAAAACTGTCCTGTTCCTGTTTACCGTATCGGTGTTGAGGATGTATTCGGCCACAGCGGTCCTGCTGTCGGACTTCTCAGTGAGTTCGGTCTTGATGCTGCCGGTCTTGAAAAGAAGATTGCTGACTTTATGAATAAATAATATTTTTATGACCGTCGTCTTTTTTAAGTCGGCGGTCTTTTTTTGCAAATATTTCCGCCCACGGGCTGCAGCTTTTCCTGCGCTCGCGGGCGGTTGGTTTATAGAGGAAGATTATTATTTGTTATTTTTCTGATTCTGCTTTTTCCGTTTGTTTTCTGCTCTTCGTTATTACGATAAGAGAAACTGAAATGGCTGCGATAAGAATGAAGCAGCTTGTTCCGAAAATGATAAAGTTAGTGGTATCATGTTCTGACGTTTCTGCTTGTGCTTTTGATTTTGAAATTACTTCAACATTCGACGGACCTTCTGCTCTGGCTGTGGATGCAGCCTTTGTCTTTATCTCGCTGACCTCCTCCGGCTTGTTTGATGCCGGGGAAAGAGTTTTCTCTGAAACGGTTACGATCGTGCCGTCGTCATTTATCTCTGCGCCGTTTCTGACCTTGTTCTGTATCTCTCTGATCGAAAGCCCTGTGGTCATATATGCCTTCAGAAGATTATTGTCGCCGACATAGATCTTTTTCTCTGTCTGCTGTTCTGTATATTTGTTTTTTACGCTTATTGTATATATTCCTTCGGATTTGTATTTATTTCCTTCCTTCGCCGGTGCATTGAAGCGTACATCTTCTGTCAGACCCTCTGCGCCTTCCTTAAGTACCTCTTTCTTGATGTTGATATCAAGATATCTCGACTTTGCAAGGTCAAGGTAAAAACCGTTCGGAGTGATCGATGTGTTTGTCAGCTCTTCCTTGGTTTTTATATCAAACGGATATACCATGCAATTGCCGTTCCTTACTGAAAATCTGAAGAATATCCGGTAATTCGTATAGTTCTTTTTTGATATCAGCATTACCTTTGAGGTCGTTTCTATCTCGTAGTCAAGTGCTACCTCATAATCGCCTTCCTCAAGAAGCTCAACCTTTGTATCAGAACCTTTCGTTACCTTTGATGTAAGATAATCATTATATATTACCGGCTTCTGATTTTTGTTCTGATAATCTGAATGTCTGACAATAAGCGTGCCTCTGCCGAAATCATCTTCCCTGACTCCGAAATATTCGTCATAGCCATTGGAATCGTCAGAGATCTTCTTGTTTTCGTCGCCGTCAAGCTTGTCTATGTTCTGGTCAAGCTTGAACCACAGCGTCAGCTTGTCATTGACATTTTTCAGAAATACCGGCTGTGCGCTGTCTTCGTCTGTGACTCTTGTGTATCCGGTCAGATTGAATTTTCCAAGCTCCCAGCCGAAATGTGGATCGTCTTTTGTTATGATATCCTTCTGGCTGTAGCCTGTATCAAGACCAGTATTGACAAGGTTGTCGTCAAAATAATACCGCTGCAGTGTTCCGGAGCTTTCTGATGAAGGCTTCGATTCTTCAGCTGATACTGTTACCGAACCTATCGTCAGTGTCAGCAGCAGCGCTGAAATAGCGGACAGCAGTCTGTGGTGAATTTTTGTTCCTTTCATTTTCTGACCTCCTGTTCAGTTTTTTTCCGCCGGACATACGGACTGAGCTTTTGTCTGAATATGCTATCTCATAATTATGAAAAATTAAACTCTGTTTTTTCCTTTTGTCCAAGAATATTATACATTCAAAAGTTCCGCTTTTCAATATTGTTTGCGAATTTGTTGATTTTTGTCTTTAATATGCATTATATATTAAAAATCCGTAAAAATGTTATGCACAGAGTCTGATTTTCCACTCTGTGCGGTGATATCATTTTTACATTTTGTAACCAATAATCCGAATCAGTGAAACTAAACTATAACTTCTGTCAGATATACAGTAATAATGCGTTTTTCTATATATTATCAGTTATTCATTTGTTTACCCACAAGGTGCAGCTTTTCTGCCGATCCACCCGTCCCCGTTCCAGAAGGGAAGGGGGCTGACTTTATGGAACGCCGGCAGTTTATTCAAATGACCTTCCTTCAGCTTCACATATTATGAAATAAACAGAATTCCCTCCGATATGATATCGAAGGGAATTTTTTTATCAGTCAAGGTTTTTCTTGATTGCTTCGAGAAGCTCATCATATGTCTCGAATGCAGGGAATTCCGGATTATCCTTTTTGATCTGCTCTGTGCTTTTGAAAAGGAAACCGGCTTTGCTTGCCTTTATCATGCCGAGATCGTTATAGCTGTCGCCGCTTGCGATCGTATTATAGCCGATTGACTGAAGTGCCTTTACTGTCGTATATTTTGAATTTTCAATTCTCATTCTGAAACCGGTGATTTCGCCGTTTTCTGCTACCTCAAGTGAATTGCAGAAAATTGTCGGCCAGCCAAGCTTTTCCATAAGGGGCTTTGCAAACTGTGTGAAGGTATCGCTGATGATGATTACCTGTGTCAGTGAGCGAAGCTCATCAAGGAATTCTCTTGCTCCCGGGATCGGGTCGATTTTTGCAATTGTATCCTGTATCTCTTTGAGTCCGAGACCGTGCTCCTTGAGAATGCCGAGACGCCATTTCATAAGCTTGTCATAATCCGGCTCGTCACGGGTCGTTCTTTTAAGCTCGGGGATACCGCTTGCCTCTGAAAATGCTATCCATATTTCCGGTACGAGTACTCCTTCAAGATCCAAACATACTATATCCATTTTTATTCTCCTTTGTTGTTTATTCAGCTGATAAAAATTTATATTTTACAATAATCTTTCAATCGGCTGTATTTTTATCTGATTGCAAAGAATATTTTTGCAATTGATGGCTGCTTTACTATGAATCAGGATTTACTGCCAGCTGTATACTGCATTCTTGATATTTTCATCGCTGAATTTATACTGTCTGCCAAGCTGGATCCAGTCTGAACGGAGGTTGTAGTCGCTTGTGATATATCCTGATACATTACGGTTGAATTCGTCCTTTGATACGTCTTTGTTATTAACTTTGAATGTTGCATCTGTTACACCTGCTGCATCAGGAGCAACCAGTCCGCTTGCATTAAGACATGTTTCAAATTTGCCGTCCTTATAATCTGATACCCATATATTGAATATGCCGAACTGAATTGATGTTGCTGCTACCTGTCTGAGCTTTTCGTGATAATACAGAACTCCGAAGGTTGAAGGAATCTTTGGAGTTGTTAAATTTCCGTTGGCAAAGCCGTATACAGATACGGTTGACATACTTCCTATTCCGTCTGAAATAAATGCTTCGGGAATACCGTCTTTATCAATATCATAAAGCTGGAACATTACATCTTCTTCGTTTTTCGCGTTCCATGCGATCAGACCTTTGCATAACCCTGGGATTTTTTCTATGTATGCTTCCTGCCATGAAACCGGAAGATGTGAAGATTCAACAGTTGATTCTGTTTTTGAAGTCTCTGTTTTGCTCTCCTGCTTACTCTCCTGCTTACTCTCCTGC
>ONRO01000200.1 GCA_900320235.1 uncultured Eubacteriales bacterium | reverse complement strand
TGTCCTTCTTCAATGACATATACTCTGGATCAGAAATCTGATAAGACAGTCTATGTTTTCACTTTGTCTTTTTCTTCATTTTCTGATTACAATTCAAAGCTCTCTGACATACTCGGCAGCAGCCCTGTCGTTACGTTTTCAAATCCGAACACCGCTCTCACAAAGGGCTGGCGCATCAGTGAGGACTTCCAGAGCAGCCAGCTTTTCAGCTGGATTCAGCTTTTTGCCCAGACAGAAAAGGTTTCTCTTCCCGAGTATAAAACTGCTGAGCCGGAAACAAAGGTCACCTTCGGAAATACAACCGTTTCAACGACTCCGGCTGTATCGGTCAACAAGCTTAACGGTCAGCCGATCGAAAAAATCAGCCTTGTAACAGTCAATAAAACAACTGCTACCGAATCGAAATTTGACCGCACAATAACGTTTACTGTAACACAGAAAACCTTTGATTCTCTCGGTGACAAGCTTACAGATTATTTTTCCTCTGTAACCGATCCTTCGGCAAGCGTTGACTGGCTTCTTGAGAATAACCACTATATCTATAAGGTATGCTTCAAAAATGTGACAATGAAGCAGCTTGAAGGCTATACAAACCGTCTGCTTTCCTCAGTTTACGGAGATGTCTACTATGTTGACAAAACCGTCGGAAGCACTGCTCTTGCATATCAGAACAGCTATACAGAAACTCTTGATTTTTCAAATTATGTCGGCCCCGGTAACACCGATGTTCCGGTTGAATACAGTTATTCACTCAACAACAATTCCGTCCTTGATGAATGCAGGATCTATTCCGATCTCAAATGGGTAACTGCAACCGATCTTCTCAAGGAAAACAATCCCGGAAAAGTTGCTGCTATCAAAAGCAGCTATCCTACACTTACTCTTATGATAAAAGACGGCAAACAATATGTACCGAAGGCAATTAACATTGATGTCACCCCACTTGATAATGATAATATCAGAAAATCATTTTCATTCGTCTATGATATTGCTGATGAGGGCTATGAGGCATCTGACTATACTACCTCCTATTTCACTCCTCTCGGTATCATACCCACTCAGACAGTTGATCAGGGAAATGCTATCTGTACTATATCCTTCAGCGGAAGTGCAGCTGAGCTTAATTCCAAGGTAACGGATATTTTCGGCGACAAAAATCTGATCACTTCATCGTCTGAGGTTCCGTTTATGACACTAAGGACCAAAAAGCATATTGAGGATAATGTTGATCTTTCCTCACTGCTCGTCGGAAAAAATATTGATACTCCTGTCAAATATTCAATAGTTCCTGCTGACGGAGAACTTGCTGAGTCACTTTCACTCAGACATGATGGCGGTACAGAGGATATTATTGTCGAAAAGAATGAAAGCGGCACATTCAGTACTTTACTCGGTGATTCCCGGGGTAAACTGACACTTACCGTTTCCGCTGCAAACATTTCTGACATTATCATCTTCTGCGCAATTTCTGTAATAATGCTGCTTGTTTCGCTTGCTTTCATTATTATCCTGCGCAGACAGAAGCTCCCAAGACCTGCTCTCGAGGGTAAAGACTACGATCACGACGAGCTTCCGGATAATATGGCATCAGCAAATCTGCCGAAAAAAACATCTGACAGATCCAAAGGAGCAAAAAGAAAATGACAAAAAAGCTATGCATTTTTGACCTTGACGGCACTCTTATCAATTCTCTTTATGACCTTGCCGACGCAATGAACTTTGCACTGAAAAAACATGGTTTTCCTGTGCATGACAGGGAAAAATACCGCTTTATGGTCGGCTGCGGCATTTCTGTGCTTGCAGACCGTGCTATGGTCGTTCCTGAAGGCACAGACAGTGAAATAAAGGCTGCAGTTCTTGCGGATTTCAATGACTATTACAATGCACACAACACCGACTTTACTGTACCCTATGACGGCATTACTGAACTGCTTGACAGTCTTGATGAAAAAGGAATTGCTTACTGTGTGCTTTCAAACAAGCCTGATAAATTCACAAGGTCGATTACAGAAGAACTGTTCCCCGGCAGAAAATTTGCATTTATTATGGGGAAGCGTGACGATTTCCCCAGAAAGCCTGATCCTGCCTCTGTCAATGCGATCATGCAGTCTGCCGGAGTTTCACCTGAAGAATGTCTGTATATCGGCGACAGCAATATTGATATGCAGACTGCTGCTAACGCAGGGATAGAAAGTGTAGGGGTCAGCTGGGGCTTCCGTCCGGTTCAGGAACTGCTCGGATCAGGCGCAGCTCATATTGCTGACAAGCCTTCAGATATTGCTGAGCTTTTGTGATCTTACATGACAATGATTCATGCGTCTGCCGGATGTGACGTTCTCAGTGCATGAAATCTGCATTCCGGGTATACTGATTTAACTGAAAAAATATTCTTTGCTGCTTTAATCAGGCTTAATTATTTTAAACCGGCGTTCAGCCGTGCATACAAACAGTCTGCATTATAAACAATATCGTTTGGAAAAACTATTATTCAGCGCTTGCTTAATACTTGACATCAGAAAGGAATACGAAAAAATGGCGAAAAACAGGAAAAGAAAAAAATCCGGCCCTAAGCCGGCTGTACTTCAGGACAGAAAAAAAACTGAAACACCTGAAAAAAATAAGGATGTAACATCGATTATTCTTATCGCTCTTATTATTGCAATTGTTGTCGCTATGATAGCTGCAATATTCATTTTTGCTGTTCCCAACAGCAGTCAGGATAATTCAGCTTCACAGCCGGCTTCTGCTTCTGATACAGCGGCTGATTCTCAGATCGATGAAAACCTTATTTATACTGCTCATATCAAAATCAAAGGTCACGGTACGATCAAGGTTGACCTTGATCAGGATGCCGCTCCTATCACTGTTGCAAACTTCGTCGGTCTTGCCCGCTCAGGATTCTATGACGGTTTGACCTTCCACAGGATAATAAAAGGCTTCATGATGCAGGGCGGCGACCCGGAGGGTACCGGCAGCGGCGGCTCAGGCAATAATATAAAGGGTGAATTCAGCAATAACGGTGTCAACAATCCGCTGTCACATACAAGAGGTGCTATTTCCATGGCAAGAAACAGTATAGATATGGACAGTGCAAGCTCACAGTTCTTCATCGTTCAGACCGACAGACATATTTCTTCACTTGACGGTAAATATGCTGCCTTCGGCTATGTAACAGAAGGCATGGATATTGTTGATGAGATCTGCGATCAGGCTAAACCGATTGATGACAACGGAAAGATCAAAGCTGAAGATCAGCCTGTCATTGAATCAATTACCATTACCGAAAGAAACAAGACATAATATTAAAAAAGAGTGATAATATGAACAATGAACAGATGAGTCCTGAACAGATCAGCCGTGAGAGATCCTACCGGAAAAGGCTGAAAAAAGTCAAAAAGATGAAAATGAAATTCCTCTTTATGAGTCTGCTCGGTCAGGACAGAAAAATGAACTGGCTTGTCAAAAATCATATTTTCGGAATGATCGGAGAAAAGGTGCTTTATCAGCCGAATACCCTGCCAAACGAACCTGAGCTTATCAAAATCCATAATAACGTGCGGATTGCAGCAAATGTCACCTTCTATACACATGATGTAATAAACATGATGTTTGCTACTCTTGACGGCGAATCATATATCCCGCACAGGGAATGCATTGAAATTTTTGACAACTGCTTTATCGGGGGAAATTCCACGATCCTCGGCGGTGTTTCCATCGGGCCTGATTCCATTGTTGCTGCCGGAAGTGTTGTCACAAAAGATGTACCTCCCGGAAAGATCGTGGGCGGAAATCCTGCCAGGGTTATAGGCGACTTTGAAACTCTTCATCAGAAACGCAGAGCAGAACTCGGCACAACAGATGATATTCCGTCAGATGATGAGCTGTGGAAAAGATTTTACAGTAAAAGAAATATTTAGCGCTTCACATAACGCTGCCGGAATTTCTGATCGGGGTCCGGTGTTTTATTCATGATTTCGCTGATCAAACCGATGTCCGTATCAGGTATTATACTATTATTCAATTAATGCTAAAAACTTGAAGTTTCGCAGGGGCCTTTGGTCAGTGGGGCCGGGTCTGAAAGCCACCGATTTCTCATGCCTGCTGTTTTATTGAAATCAGTATTATTCCTCCACTTCAGGCAGCAGGTGATGCATAATAAGACAGAAGCCGATGAACCATAAATTCATCGGCTTCTGTTTGTTTTTACTACGCTTGAAATTATTACTGTTTTTCAGAAATATATGAATACAGTCTTTCCTTTTCAAGATCTATGTCGCTTATCACGAGGACCTGACCACAGTAGTCATAATAATCATTATAATAATTATCATTTGAAGGAATTCTGTGCTCCTTACGTTCGTAACTGAGTGCCCCGAGAAGCTCAAAACCCTTGCCTGTAAGACTCAGGGGATTCATGTTTGTTGTAAGATATTTCGATGCGGAAAATACCGTTCCGAGAAGCGTAAAGGGATTTGATTCCTTCAGCTTTGTGAATATCGTGTTTATTACAATACGCTGACGCTGTGTTCTGTCAAAATCCGAACCCGCACTGTCTCTGTCCCTTGCATACCATAATGCCTGTCTGCCGTTTACATGAACAAGTGCAACGCTGTAACCGTCCTTGTCCTCGTAATAATCATATTCATCCTTTTTCAGCTCATTCTCGTCATCGGTCTGATGATTACGGTATGACTGCCAGTTGATATAGGCAATTTCATTATAGGTCAGCTCCAGATCAATTCCGCCGAGAGAATCAACAATTTCTGTAAAACTGTTGAAATCCACTATCAGATAATCGTCTATCTTTATACCGAAATTGTTCTCTATCGTTTCGCAGGCAAGCTTTGCTCCGCCAAAGGCATATGCTGCATTGAGCTTATTGTCATCATATCCAGGAATCGATACGAAAATATCACGCATGAAAGAAGTCTGCTTGAGCTGTCCGTTGTTCTTGTCAATACTCAGAAGTATCATTGAATCCGCTCTGCCGTTTTCCCCTTCCTTGTGATTATCCTCACCGAACAGCATGATATTTGTAACACCGCTCTCTTCTTTGAGTGTTATCCCGTTGCTTTCGGCTATCGAATGATCCGTAAAATCAAATGTATAATGTATCCTTGAAAGTACAAGTACAAGATAGATTCCCGCTGTAAGGAATATCACAAGAAGAATGAGAAGTATTACTCCAAATACAATCTTTCCCTTTTTTTTCTTCTTCAGCTTAGGCTTTTTGTATCTGACAGGAACGCCTCCCCGGACAGGCTGCTGCATATTTACCGGCTGCTGTGGGAGCTGCGGTGCATCATCATCAGAAAAGCCGTCTCCATAGTTCATTCTTGTACTGTCACTGTATATATTTTTTTCTTCCATTATGTCACTTCCCTTTTTTTGCTGTATTATTCCGAACGCCTGTACATTCAAAAGAAAATGTACAGGCGCTGCTTTATTCCTGATTTTCAATTATTCCCATCCGGAATAATTTATCCGAAAGTTATTTAATAATATCAGTAATCCCCGTAATAATCAGTATAATC
>ONRO01000112.1 GCA_900320235.1 uncultured Eubacteriales bacterium | reverse complement strand
GAGCTGGTGGACAGACTCGAACTCCCGACCTGCTGATTACAAATCAGCTGCTCTACCAACTGAGCTACACCAGCTTATTAACTTTGCGTCATCTGACGACTCATATATAATACCATACTTTAACTTATTTGTCAATAGTTTTTTGAAAAAAATTAAAACACGCCGGATTTTTAAAACAACCAGTATCAGAAATCTGAAATTTTCAGCCGGATATTGCTTTTTAAAACGGCAGATAATGATATTATACTGATAATCAATAAAACAGAAAGCATGAGAAATCCGTATCTTTCAGCTTCCGAACCCCTGACCAAAGGCTCTTGCGAAACAATAATTACATTTAATTGAATAGATTAATATATAAGAAAAACGATCCGCTGTTTCCAGGACACATCAGCGGATCGTATATTATTAAATCAGTCTTTTTCAAGCTTTTTGAGTTTTTCGATTTCCGAACGTTCCAGTCTTATCTGAGCATCCTTGATAACCTTGACATCAGCAACTTTAAATGTATGGGGAGCAGCATCAGGAGCTTTGTGAAGCGAAACGGTAAGAATTCCGGTAATAAGATTGACATCAATTACATTACCTTTTCCGTCAGGCGTATCAACGATAGCACCGATTTTTGGAGTGCTTTTAAGCAGTTTTGAGTAAACATCCTGTTCATATTTAAGGCAGCACATAAGTCTGCCGCAAGTACCGGATATTTTTACGGGATTAAGGGACATACCCTGTTCCTTAGCCATTTTAATAGATACAGGCTGGAATTCACCGAGAAATGTATTACAGCAGAAGGGACGTCCGCATATTCCGAGACCGCCGAGCATTTTAGCTTCATCACGCACCCCGATCTGTCTGAGTTCTATTCTGGTTCTGAAAACATAAGCAAGATCCTTGACAAGATCTCTGAAATCCACTCTGCCGTCAGCAGTAAAATAAAAGAGAATCTTATTATTGTCAAAGGTATATTCAACATTAACAAGCTTCATCTGGAGTTTATGCTGAGCAATTTTCTGCTCACAGATAGCAAAAGCCTTTTTTTCTTTTTTTCTGTTTTCCTCAACAGTTTTCAGATCTTCCTCAGTTGCTTTGCGGATAAGCTTTTTAAGCGGAACTGTGACTTTATCATCACTGAGTTCTCTGTTAGCAAGAGCGACCTTACCGCATTCAACGCCACGGCTTGTTTCGACAATAACATTATCTCCGACTTTTAATTCGAGTCCGTTAGGGTCAAAATAATAAACCTTTCCAACATCCTTAAATCTTACACCTATAACACAAGTCATTTTTATCCTCCGATTTTTATAGACTTATATCCGACCGTATGATAAACAAAACAGTGCAAAAAATTACTGCTGTTTGAGCGGTCAGAGCACTTTGATTTTATTATCATTCCAAAAGCGAAGCACAAAGCCAGGTGCTGTAAAAATTCAGATTGACATTATACATCAGCACTTCACGAGCTTTTTCTATGTTTTTCGACATAATGTAAAGCTGTTCCAAAGATAGTTTTTCAGAAGCAAGCTTTGCAGCATCTGAAGATATTTCAAGCCCTGAAGAAGCTCTTATTGCCTCACCGGAAAGTTCCAGAAGTTTTTCGACAGTCTTTGCTGAAAAATCACGGCTTGAAGAAAGTTTAGTTGTCAGCAGCAGCAGATCATAGCTTCGTCTTCTGACAACAGCATTGAGAATTTCTTCAGCAAGAGCAGTAGTTTCTTCACCGCCGCATTCAATAGCTTCAATAGCAGTACCGATATTTCCGCTGCATAAAGCCGCAAAACTCATCAGCTCACCCGGATTTTTATCGGGGAAACGTTTTTCCAGAAAAGCAGCAGCCTCCTCGGTATCAGGCGGGTAAAGCGTATAGATTCTTGATCTCGAGCGAACTGTCTGCAAAAGAATATTTGCTGAGCTTACAGTAAGTACAAAAACAACATTTGAAGGAGGTTCTTCAAGTATTTTCAGCAAGGCATTCTGAGCAGGTGCAAGCATTTTATCACAGTCAAGAATAAGATAGACTTTTTTAGGGGCTTCATTCGGCAGAATATAAGCATCTGTACGAATTTTTCTGACAGTTTCAATACTCAGAGCTCCGGGCTGAGTGCCGTCGGTAATAAAGATATCCGGATGACATCTGTGCAAAGCCTTGGTACAGCCTGCACAGATGCCGCAAGGCTTTTCATTATCAGACAGACATACACAGTAAGCTGCAATAATATGTGCAAGAGTTTTTTTACCTGTACCTTTTGCGCCCTCAATTATCAGAGCATGAGGGAATGTACCGGAATCCATTGCCTTGGAAAGCTCATATTTAACTGTATCATTTCCAACAAATTCATTAAGCTTCATAATAATCTGCGCCTTTGGAATAATATTTCTGATTCACCGGAATTAATACCAGCAAGTCTTGTTCTGTATACAAATATACTATTTTATTATATACTATTTT
>ONRO01000096.1 GCA_900320235.1 uncultured Eubacteriales bacterium | reverse complement strand
CCCGGATAAAACGGGCGGAGTTTTTACGTTTTCTGTATTTTCAGAATATCAGATAAATTTATTCATGCCTTCGTCATATTCATAGCCCACAGTTGAAAGCTTTTCGATAATTACTGCTTTATCAATTCCTTCACTTTTGCAAAGCTCCTCGAGTGACGGAAAATTATCCCTGAGCTTTGTATTGACGTATGAGAGCAGAATAATTGGATCCTGCGGCATAATTATCTCTCCTTTTTCTGTTTTTTTCTTATTCTTTGTCCGACTTTTTTTCATTATAGTCGATTTCTTCGCTTTGACCTTCATCGACTTCAATTCCTATCGATGGTATATAATTTGCACTCTTGCTGAGCGATTCTGATTTGCCGGGAATATACATGTTTTTGGTATATGATATATGATATTTCTTTTCGCTTGAATCTATACAGTCAGCATACAGCTCTTTCAGACTTTCCCATCCGCTTACAAGACTCGGAATTGATCCGCCGTCTCCCTTCAGATACATTGAATGCGACAGGTTTTTGCAGTAATCGATCAGTCGTTCAGGATGGCTCTGAACTGTCGTTCCGTCTTCCTTCAGACATATATCATTGGTATAGTAAGCAGTATAAATACTTTGTTCAAGCTTTTTCTTATCATTTTTATATGTGATTTTCATTACAGAGATCAGGTAGTTTCCGGAATTATCATCATAGCTTACAAGATAATCACCAACAGGCTCCGCCTTCTCTGCTACATACCATCCTGAATACAGTGCAGTAAAATGACCATCGCTTTTCTTTGCACTGGTTCTGTTGATCTTGTCAAGAGTGACCTTCGGTATTTTATCAAGATCTGTGATCACCTCTGGTCCGGCTTCATCAGCATCATATGAAGAATACTCATATTTTTCCAGCTGTTCATTTATTGTTCTGTAAGCGATAACTGAAATGAATATGATCGGCACAAGCAATATCAAAAAACAGCCTACACAACTGCTTGTTCTTGCACTGCGCTGAGCTCTTTTCTGATTTCGTCTTTGTTGTTTTTTATATTCCTTGTTTTCCCATGCAAGTCTATCCTTATATGCCTTAGCTTTATCTCTCTCCATCTGGAGTCGTATCTGTTCCTTTTCTTCCTCAAATGAAGGAGAATTGTCAATACTGAATTCATTTCCACAGTATTCGCATCGATAGGATCTGACTCCCTTATGTACACTTACCGGTGCACCGCATCCGGGACAACTGCGAGTTTCCAACTCCATTTTTTCACTCCATTAGCAAAATTAAAGAAACACTGAATAAATAATTACCTCAATGCTGCAGAGATATAGTGATCGTTCTATATTGCTTATCCTATGAAAAAACTCCGGTTTACGAATAAATCAGTCTTTACAAAATTATCAGCTTTTAATATTTTTGTAATCTGAACCAGACTTTCTTTTTCTGTACTATCTCAGTGCATTCAATTGCTTTAAAATGATACCACATTTTTTAATTACTTGTCAACCTCAGATTTCCCACCGGCGTGCCGCCGGTGTCGCGAAGTAAATTCTCAAAGTAAATTCCACAGTGGAATTTGCGGTGGGATTTAGTCTGAGAATTTACGGCCGGTGTCGCGACGCGCTATCGCTCCGTATACACTGCGCTCTGACTGAGAACTACTGTTTCACTCCCGCGGCTCTGATTATTTCTGACCCGAAATTTTATTATAGTTAATTCAAAACTCTCAGAATTATTTTATACAAACTTCCGGCAGCATGCCGTCAGATAATTATTTTTAGCAAAATGCTTTAAATTCTGATATAATGCAGTTCAGGCTCAAAAAAGCCTGGCGGTGCCGGGAAATACTTTATCAGGCTATAAAAAACGTGAATCAAGGGTGCAGCGTCACGCTGCCGCCGGTGGGAATAAACTTGTATTTCTTTGGAGAAATGATATAATATGATTATCAGACAATTTTGCCTTCCTTGAAAACTAAATAACGGGAGTGAAAAATAATGAAGCTTAAAATTTTTCATCGGATATGTACCTCTGTAATTGTTCTTATTATTATTTCCGGAAGTTTCTGCCCGTTCCCTATGTTCTCAGAGAAGAATTTAAATGAGGTTTCTGCAGCAAGTCAGGCTGATGTTTTCAATACTGAAGTTCTTCCGGACGGCGGTCTTGCAATTACCGGTTACAATGGCAATTCAGAAAATGTCACTATTCCAGCTTCTGTTTCGGGCAGGAAAGTAGTGGAAATCAAAAGTCTTGGAAAAATGAATTCTTCTATAAAATCTCTCAGGATTACTGACGGAGTAAAAAAATCAATCGTTCTGCTTTTGAATCATACAGTAATCTTAAAAGCCTGTTTATCCCTGACAGTGTTACTTATTTAGGCGATTTTTTCTGCAGTAACTGTGCTTCTTTAGAAAATGTCAGACTACCGGTAAAACCGGAATATTATGGGAGCTACCATTTCTCATGCTGTAAGTCATTAAAACAATTTCATTTCCTGAAGGATGGACTGAAATTCCTGAGGGAGAATTATCAGACTGCCGGTCTTTATCGTCTGTCAGTCTTCCTGACACTCTCAGTACTATCGTTGGTTCACATGATACAGGTGCTTTTACAGGGTGTTACAGCCTGTCTTCAATCGTTATCCCTGACAGCGTCAGAAAAATAGAAACTGCTTCATTCTGCGATTGTGTATCATTGAAAAATGTAGTCCTTCCTGATTCTCTTGAAATAATTGAAGTCAATGCATTCTCCGGATGCAAAGTTCTGACAGAAATTGTTCTCCCGAAAAATCTCAAAACAATTCAGTCAAATTCTTTCGGAATATGCCCCGCTTTAGAGAAAATTGTGATCTCTGAAAAAACAACAGATATTCAGAATTATGTCTTTTCATCACTTGATGACTGGGATCACGGTCTTTCATCCCCGAAAATAGTGATATTCGGCAGGAAAAATTCTGCGGCAGAGAAATATGCCGTGAAAAACAATCTTCCTTTCAGAGAAATAATTGATACATCAGGTGTTACTTTAAATACCAGAAAAACTTCACTTGATATTAATGAAACATTTCAGATCAATACAATTGTCACTCCTGCAAATGCAACTGTAAACGCTGTCAGGTATAAAAGCTCAGATAAAAATATTATCTCTGTTTCCCGTTCAGGTCTTATCAAAGCCGTCAGACCCGGTACTGCAACAATTTCTGCTGTAAACTTTTCAGGGCAGAAAGCTGAATGTATCGTCACTGCTTATCCAGGACCAACAGGTATTATTCTCAGCAAAGGTCAGATGTCACTGGGGTTGAATGAAACCTTCAGGCTTTCAGCTTCTCTTTCTCCGTCAGCTGCCGATATCAGCTCTCTTAAATGGAGATCTTCTGATGCTAAAATTCTTTCTGCCGATCAGAACGGAAATGTAAAAGCAGTCGGAAAAGGTACTGCCTGGATAACGGCACGAACTAAAAACGGCCTGGAAAGCTCCTGCAAGATCACTGTTAAAAATTCTCCCGATGTAGTCAGGCTTGAAAAAACTGTTCTTACACTCGGTGTCGGTGAAACTTTCAGGCTCAGTTCTGTTATTCCGGCTGACAGTGCCTCTGCTTCAAGAAAATTCCGTACAAGCTGCAGCAGTATAGTTCAGATGACTAAAACTGACTGGGAAGGTCATTTCAGAGCAGTAAAACCCGGTACTGCTTTTGTAACAGTACGCCTGTATAACGGCAAGGAAGCAAGCTGCAGGATCAATGTAAAAAAAGCTCCCACGTCGGTCTGCATCAGCAGAAAAAGCATTTCTATGAAGGTCGGACATTCCGGCTCTCTTTCTTCTGTCATTCCTGTTGAAACCGGATGTGCATCAAGAATCTTCCGTACAAGCAATTCATCTGTTATCAAAATGACAAAAACTAACTGGACCGGCCAGTTCACTGCTGTTAAAAAAGGTGTTGCATGGGTTACGGTACGCACATTTAACGGAAAGGAAAGCTCATGCAGGATTACTGTTGAATGATAGTCTTTGTCAGAGGTTATTTTATATAAATCATTTGGATAATAATTGCATTATTTTGTAGGAATAACAATGTTTGTTTTGTTTACATTAATACGGTTTTTTTATATAATATAATATGTAGGATAATGAAAAGCAGATTTCTGACCTGAGACGGCTGAATTTGCACAAGGCTTTACAGATTAAGGAGAGATCAGTATGAAAGTTGAAAAGAAAAATAAAATGGTATTCTCCTCAGACCAGATACACCTCCTCTCAGGCAGGGTATTTATCCCTGAAGGAGAACCTAAGGGTATTTTCCAGATCATTCACGGTATGAGAGAACATATCGGATTATATGAAGACTTTATGCAGCAGATAGCTGAAGAAGGATATATTGTTTTCGGCTATGACCAGCTTGGCCACGGTCATACTGTTCAAAGTGAAGATGAATATGGCTATATCAGCAAAAACAACGGATGGAAATATCTCGTGAATGATGCCGCTATTTTTGCTAAGGATGTCAAAAGACAATATGGTAACGATCTTCCCTATACTCTGATGGGATTCAGTATGGGATCGTTTATTGTTCGTATCAACGCTTCAGAATTCAACTGGCAGGATAAGCTGATTATTATGGGTACCGGAGGCTACGTTCCGCAGGCTGAACCGGGTCTTGCTATGATCAAAACTATAAAAAATCTTTTTGGCGACCATTATGTTTCAGATGTCCTCGAAACACTTGTTTTCGGAACATATAATGAAAAATTCCCTGACTGCGGCGAACTCGGATGGCTTTCAAGTCTTGAAGAAAAACGTAAATTATATGAAAATGATCCTCTTTGCTCATTTCACTTTACCGTTGCCGCTATGGAGGACCTTATCCAGCTAAGCGTGGAATGCAACAGACCTCAGTGGTATTCTTCTATTGATAAATCAAAACCGATTTTGCTGATTTCCGGAAGTGAAGATCCGCTCGGAGAATACGGTGAGGGTATTACAAGAATTTACGATCAGCTCAGGGAAAAAGGCGCAAATGTTGATATGAAGCTTTATCAGGGATGCAGACATGCTATTCTTGAGGACAGCTGCAGAAATGAGGTCATCAGCGATATCAAGAGTTTCCTTGAAAAATGATATGCTTCTCAGATATAACTTACCATTTATTAAATCATTGATTTTTCATTCATTTTGCAGATGCGTCAGCCTGTTTTCCGGCAAAACTCTGCTTTATGAATCATCAAGCATTTCTATCAATTAATTACCGTCAGAGGTCATCCAGGTGATGACCTCTGACGGTTTTTTATACTTTAAACTGATAAATTTAATATGTTTTTGATCAAATTCCACTTCTGAATATAATTATCCTGATTGTAAAAACGATGATTATCTATTATAATATACATAGGTTCGACTATTTCTTTAAAAAAATATTACGATACTTTCCGGAAAGCGTTTAATTATTCGGTTTTTGATGTTACTTTTTACTGAAACAATGCCGGACTTTTTAATCTCGATATTTCTTAATAAATCGGAGAATCAATATGAAAATATCAATAGTAGATGACAACAAACTCGAACAACATTCACTTACTAAATTTATTCAAAAATGGGCTCAGGAAAACCATGTCTCTGTTTCTATCACAACCTTTGACAACGGAGAGGAATTTACTCATTATATTAATAACGAACAATACGATATCGTATTTATGGATATTATCATGGACAAGCAGAATGGTATTGAAGCCGCAAAAATACTTCGCAGCTTCAGCCTCGATACAATGCTTATCTTTATTACCTCAAGCACAGAATTTATGGCTCAGGCTTTTCCTTGTCATGCTTTTGATTATTTAATTAAACCGTATTCCTATGAAAAATTATCGCAGGTTTTAAATGATGCAAAACAGGTTCTGCATACTTTTGAAAATGTAATTGATATCGCTTCGGAAAAAATACTTCTTTCCGATATTCTTTATGTATATTCCGATTCAAATTATTGTGATATCTATACAACAGAATCAAAAATCGAGGTTCGTATCTCATTTACTGAATTGTCAAAAAAACTCAGCAGCTATCCATATTTTATGGTAGTCAGCAGAGGAGTACTTGTAAATTTCAATAATACCTCGCATATAAGCGGTTTTGACTGTGTAATGAAAAACGGCGACAGGGTTCCTGTGAGCAGAAGAAAAATCAAGGAAACTGAGCAGGCTTTTATGAAAAGACAGTTCAGCAATTTACTTGCGGAAGGAAAATAATATGAACATTACCAACCTTTTAATGAATTTCTGGGATTATTCTATTATACTGCCGGCAGCGTTTTTGTGTATCCTCCCCGTACTTCATCACAGCAGAATCAAGTCTGTAATTCTTCTCCCTGTTATGTCAGCAGTCATTCTTATTGTGTCCTTCGTTCTCTCTGTGCTTCTATGCCTTACTGAAATTGATGTGAATATTCTTCTGCTATGTGCTTTATTACCTGCACTTGTTTTTTATTTTATTGCTTTTGATGTAAGAAATAATAAACTATGGTACATTTTTGTCTGTGCAATAGCTGTTTTTTCTTTTGGCGGTCTTTCTACTCATTACATTGAAGGTATACTGGAATCTCCTGACGAGATAATTATTGCTTATTCAATAAAATGGCTTATCTCGGTTCTGTTTCTTGCAGCAGAGATCATTTTCTTAAACAATTACGCTGGCTTCTCGACAATGAAAACGTTAATTCAATATG
>ONRO01000088.1 GCA_900320235.1 uncultured Eubacteriales bacterium | reverse complement strand
GTACAACCTTCTGAAATAAGAATTCTGTCACCGCTCTGAAGTTTATCAAGCGCTTTTACTCCTTCAACAGCTAATTTAAGATTACCTTTATAATTAGCAAAAAGAATTGAAAAAGATGTCAGCAGAATATCATCCGGAGTATCATTGCTTACCTTTGCGAAAGCCTGACTGTCAGTAATAACAACAGCCGGTTTTACAGAAAGAGAATTAATTGTTTTTGTAAGCTCCTCAGGCTGAGTAACAACAGTCATACAATGATGGTCAAGAAGATCACGAATAGTTTGCTGCTGAGGGAGAATAAGTCTTCCTTTAGGCGCAGACTCGTCGATTGGTACTACAAGAACAGCAATATCCTCTTTGTTCAGCAAATGAGATACTATGGTTTTATTATTTTCACGTCCCTTGGAAAGCTGAGCAATCATTTCTTTAAGCTCATTGATATTTTCCATTGTTTTTGCGCTAACAAAAATAGAATTATTTACTTCAGGTCTTTCATCAGAAATATCACTTTTATTAAAAACGATAATATAGGGGATATTCTTTACCTTGAATTTCTGAATAAGTGCAGTATCTTCCTCAGAAATGCCAATATCTGCAGCAATAATCAGAATAGCAATATCCGTTTTATTTAATACCTGATAACTTCTTTTGACACGAAGCTTTCCAAGATCACCATCGTCATCTATTCCCGGAGTATCAATAATGACAACCGGGCCTAACGGCAGAAGTTCCATTGCTTTGGAAACCGGATCAGTTGTTGTACCTAATGTATCAGAAACAATAGAAAGCTCCTGTCCTGTCACAGCATTTACAACACTTGATTTACCGGCATTGCGCTTGCCGAAAAATGCGATATGCAGTCTGTCTGCAGATGGTGTATTATTAAGGCTCATAAAATACCTCCTCTTACATAAAGAAATATTAAAAATCAAAGTGACAGTCGCATAATAAAACATAATTTTGTTTTCTGTATTTTTATACTTCAGTAATTAAACCATTACGATTGCAGAAGTACTTGAATGGGGCACGGAGTTATTGTTTTCGCCAGTCTTTGAGAAGACTGGCGAAATAAATATGCGATATCAAATTGAAAGGACAAAGAATAAAATCATACGTCTTATCAAAAGCGGAAATCTCTTTTACCTTCATTCTTTATTTCACTAAGGTAGTCAATAGCACGCTGACGGCGCTTGAGATCAGGAACATTCTGAATTTCACGAGCAATAAGTTCTTCGCCGATCTTCTTTGTTTCGGGGCTTGCATAGTCAGTCAGGAATTCCTGCAAAGTCATTAGTGCATTCGGATGACAGCAGTTCTGAATCTGACCAACTTTGCAAAGCGCCATAAAGCGGTCACCTGTTCTGCCTTCACGGTAGCACGCAGTGCAGAATGAGGGGATGTAGCCTTTCTCCATAAGCCAGCGAACAACCTCGTCAAGGCTTCTCTGATCTGAAACATCAAACTGTTCAGTATCATGAGGCCTTTCATCTGCGGAATAACCTGCATAGCCGCCGACAGATGTTCTTGAACCGCCGGAGATCTGAGAAATACCAAGTCCCATGACTTTATCGCGGCAAGCTTCACTTTCTCTTGTTGAAATAATCATTCCTGTATATGGAACAGCGATTCTGATGCAAGCGATGATTTTAGCAAAAGTATCATCATCAATACCGTTATCGAAAACATCAGGATCAATATCAGCTGCACGCTTGATTCTCGGAACGCTGATAGTATGCGGACCAACACCATGAACAGCTTCAAGATGTTCAGCATGCATAAGGATTCCAGCGAATTCATAACGATACATTTCCAGACCAAAAAGAACACCAAGTCCGACATCATCAATGCCGCCCTCCATAGCTCTGTCCATCGCTTCAGTATGGTAATCATAATTATGCTTAGGTCCAGCCGGATGAAGCTTTTCATAACTTTCTTTATGATATGTTTCCTGGAAAAGAATATAAGTTCCGATACCGGCATCATGCAGCTTTTTGTAGTTTTCTACTGTTGTGGCAGCGATATTTACATTTACACGGCGGATCGCGCCATTTTTATGCTTAATACTGTAAATAGTTTTAATACAATCAAGGATATATTCAATAGGATTGTTTACGGGATCCTCACCGCTTTCAATTGCAAGACGTTTATGTCCCATATCCTGAAGTGCAATCACTTCATTTCTGACTTCTTCCTGAGTAAGCTTTTTTCTTGGGATTTCTTTATTCTGATAATGGTAAGGACAATAGACACATTTGTTTACACAATAGTTAGAAAGATAAAGCGGCGCAAACATTACTATTCTGTTTCCATAGAATGCCTCTTTTATTTCTCTTGCGAGTGAATACATTTTTTCAGTCATATCAGGAAGATCACATGCAAGCAGAACGCTTGCTTCTCTGTGAGAAAGACCGGCACATTCAACTCCTCTGCCGGTTTTTTTAGGTCTTGCTTTTTCAAGTATTTCCTCAATGAGTTCCCTGTTATGCTTGTTAGCATCAGCATAAGCAAGAGTTTCAAGTATTTCCTCGTGGTTGATAAATTCCTCAGCTTTTAAGGATTTCGGATCATATGACATTTCTATTCTTCTTTCTTTTTGTTATTATACAGCTTAAATACGAAAATATAGTTTCTGAATTTAAGCCAGATTTTATTCAGGTTTGTAGTCACCTCTGTCAGTTACTACCTGATACCCGATAGATTCCATGCGTTTTTGCAGGCAGTATCTGCATTCTGCTGATTCATCTCCGGTACAGATTTTGTTATCATAAAGCATATATTTCTTTCGAACAGAAACAGGTGAGAGGTTTGGCATAACGACATTTGCTCCTGCAAGAATACCCTTTTCACGCCCAAGCGGATTAATAGTACCCAGGGCAGTTGTTGACGGCAAAAGAACATTCGGAAGTGTCAGCCTGATTAATCCTAACATAAACAGAGTTAGTTCAAGCGTTCCGCTTTTTTCATTTGCAAAAGGTGTATCGTGATGTGCGATAAAAGGACCAATTCCGACCATCTGTGGATCAAGTTTTTTCAGCAGCAGCATCTCCTCAGCAAGATTATCAGCTGTCTGATACGGAGATCCGACCATAAATCCGCAGCCTACCTGATAACCAATAGACTTAAGATCATAAAGGCACTTTATTCTGTTTTCCCAGGAAAGCTCTGACGGATGAAGCTTTGAATAATGAATAGAATCAGCCGTTTCATGCCTGAGAAGATATCTGTCGGCACCTGCATCAAAATAAGCCTGATAGCTGTTATGATCTTTTTCACCGATAGAAAGGGTAAGGGCACAATCAGGATAGCAGGATTTTACAGAACTGATAATATCAGTCATTTTATCATCTGTGAAATAAGGATCCTCACCGCCCTGCAGAACAAATGTACGGAAACCCAGCTCATAGCCTTCTTTACAGCAGATCAGAATATCATCTTTTGTAAGCCGGTAACGTTCAGTATTTTTATTGCTGCGTCTGATACCACAGTATAAACAGTCATTTTTGCAATAATTAGTAAATTCTATCAGACCGCGGATAAATACTTTTTTATCATATACCTTTTCTCTGATTTTGCGGGATTTCCCGAAAAGATATTCAGAAAGATCATGGTCAAAGCCAGAAATAAGCTTAGTATATTCTTCTTTGCTGAGGCAATGTTCAATTTCAAGTTTATCGATCAGTGATTTCATAATAATCAGACATTAGAACATACAGCTTTTGAACTGATACCATCAAGCATACCGATTTTTCCAGCCAGAGTATTAATTACATCTGTAGGTGCATCAAGGGCGATGCTGATGATATTGATTTTCTTTTCACGATAAGGAAGGCCCATTCTTCCAATAATAAATTCGCTGTACTCGTGAAGAAGGTCATTTAATTTATCAGTAGATTCCGGGTTTTCTACGATAATACTGATTATCGATACATGATTTTCCATTAGTCATTACTCCTTTTTGGCATACAAAAGAAAAAAGCACCCTGAAAGGTGCAAAAATAATCAGCTTCAAAATATGAAGCAATCTAATATGCATTACACCTTCTGCACAGGACGAACCTTTTGAATCAGCCGTAAAATATTTTTAATAGTTTAAAGCAAGCCAATAGCTCACTCTTCAACCATTTGTATAAGTATGATATCATATTTTTAATCAATTTGCAATAGCATCTGTAAAAATTAATAAGAATTACTGATTTATTTATTAAAAATTGAGTTTTCTGACTCCGAATTCTGCTGAATCAGGTCTGAAAAAGTAAATACCTTGGGATTGCAATAATCAATAGCCAGAGCACATCATCAGCAAAGTGATAACCTGCCTCAACTCTGTCGGTGCGTAATGTATAATAATATTATTATTGATTTTGATATATAATTCAGTTATAGTTCAGGCTTAAAAAACCGGGCGGTGCCCGAGCAAAACCTTTATCAGACTGACTAAGCCGTGAATAGCGACACCGCCGGCACAGCTGGTGGGCGGTTCCTGTAAAATAATTCTGGGAGTTTTGAAGTAACTATAATAAAATTTCGGGTCAGAAGAAATATGAGCCGCGTGAGTGCAACAGTAGTTCTCTGTCAGAGCGCAGTGTATACGGAGCGATAGCGTGTCAAGGGTGCAGCGTCACGCTGGTCACGCTGCTTGGAAAGCTTTGTATCATTTCTGCTTCGCTCTTTTTGACAGCTTCTGTCGCCGGAACAGCGCCCGCAGAATGCGGACGCAGCCAAAAG
>ONRO01000208.1 GCA_900320235.1 uncultured Eubacteriales bacterium | reverse complement strand
ATGCATTTGCTGCTGTATTCCACGACACCCCGGCAGCCTTCAACGACAGCTTCTGTGTTTGAACAGATATTGATCCTGAGTCCCGACATTTTTCCGCCGATATATTCAAGTTCGGGTTTTGCATTGATTTTTTTCAATATCTCACCTTCCTGTACTGCAAGGAAAACGCCGGAATAAAATCAGAGACTGACCTGAGCGTAAGACAGGAAATGATAATACAGCGTTTTCGTAAATATTTTCTGAATGACAGAAAAACTTTTTCAGCCGCAAAGGACAACTTATTACAGGCTTTTGCCTTGTGCTATATAATTTATGCGCATGTAAATAAAAAAATCACCGGCGGCATATAATCTAACGGTGATTATATGAGTCGGATTTTCAGAGAAAAGAAAGTTTTCGCATTATTTGCATCAGTAATTTTTATTTCCGTATTACTTATCTTTCCGTCATACTGTGTGCAGGGAATTTCCAACGGACTTGTCTGTGCATCGGAAATTATTATTCCGTCATTATTTCCCTATATCGTGCTTTCCTGCTTTATTATGAGATCGGGTGCAGATTCAATAATAGGAATTCTGTTTTCAAAGCCGATGAACAGACTCTTTTCTGTGCCTCAGATATGTGCAGCATGTATTATTCTCAGCTTTATCGGCGGCTTCCCTGTTGGAGCAAAGTGTGTATCGGTACTGTACAGTCAGAAAAAAATAACGGCTGAACAGGCACGGCAGATGATGTATTTTTGTGTCTGTCCGGGTCCGGCATTTATGATAAGCGCAGTCGGAACCGTGATGCTCGGAAACAGGAATGCCGGAGTGATAATCTATATTTCTCAGATTATATCCGGTATGATAATCGGGATTATAACAGGGTATGCAAATAAACGGAAAACAGCAGAGTACAAGACTGAGAAAGTCTGTCTGAGCTATAAAGACAACTCCGGCATAACTTCTCATATCCTTGCTTCGGTAAGCGATGCAGCAGATTCCGTTATCGGAATGACAGCGCTTATTCTTTTGTTCTCAATGATGGAAAATGTCATCAGGAATACAGGGTTGTATGATCTTCTTGGCAGTCTTGTGTCCTTTTCAGGTGCAGATGAAAGATTTGCCCGTATTATCCTGCCGGTTCTGCTTGAAGTAACGGGAGGCTGCAATGCAGTAAAAGAAGCATCTCTGCCGTTATGGTGCTTTGCGCTTTGCACCGGGTTCGGAGGATTGTGCGTTCATATGCAGATATTCCATATCTGCTCTGATATTCATTTAAAATACGGAAGATATCTGCTGTTCAGAGTGATAAATGCCATGTTGTCGGCGGTGATAACATTTTTCATCTGCAGAGTGTTTTCTCCTGCTGTCCAGGTATTTGCTGCCGGAGGGGGTGATACTGCTCATATCTCATCTGCAACGGCAGCCGGAAGTATCTCACTTATAGTCCTGTCTGTTATCTTTGTTCTTACAATGCACAGGGGGAGATTTTCAGCCGGAACAGATATTTTTCAGACAATAAAAAACTGCTTATTCCGGAAATGAATCCCAGTGGGTGAATAAGCATATCAGTAATACGAAAATACAGGGAAAATAGTCTTCGCCAGAACGGCAAAAGGCAGAAAGTGGTTATAATCACCGGAATACAGATCAGGTGTTTACTGATCTTATATTTCAGCAGCGGGATCATTTCTTTTTACGGAGGGTTTTTATGTGTGGTATTGCAGGTTGGTATGATAAGGATCTTGACTTTCGTGACTGCAGGTCGATACTGGATGAAATGTCGCTGACGCTTGCAAACAGGGGACCGGACAGCAGCGGAATATTTATTGAGGAACCGGTTGCCCTGATTCATCGCAGACTGGCTGTCATTGATATAGAAAACGGGATCCAGCCCATGACAAAAAGCTTCGGACGAAAAAAATGTACGATAGTATATAACGGCGAACTCTATAATACATCTGAGCTGAAGGAGGAACTGAAAAACAAGGGTATCGTTTTCAGGACGGAAAGCGATACGGAAGTAGTCCTCAGTGCGTATCTTTACTGGGGCGAATACTGTATCTCAAGGCTTAACGGTATCTTTGCCTTTGCAGTATGGGATCACAGGGAGCATGAGCTTTTCATGGCAAGGGACCGCATCGGTGTAAAGCCTTTTTTCTTTTACCGTTACAGCGGAGGTCTGATATTTGCCTCTGAGCTGAAAGCACTGCTCAGAAATCCTCTTGTCCCGGCAAGGACAGACGAGGCAGGCTTGTCTGAGCTTTTCCTTATAGGCCCGGGACGAACTCCTGGTCAGGGAGTTTTTCAGGGGATCGAGGAACTGCTTGCCGGAGAATATGCTGTATATGACGGAAAAAGAATGGTCAGGAAAAGATATTTTCAGCTTCATGCTCATGAACATGAAGAGGATGCAAAGCATACGATTATCCGGGTGAGGGAGCTTGTGCAGGATTCGATCGAAAGACAGCTTGTATCTGATGTACCGCTGTTTACATTCCTGTCAGGCGGACTGGATTCGAGCATAATATCCTATGTTGCATCGGAGCATCATAGAAAAAGAGGACTTCCGCCGATTGATACCTATTCTGTGGATTATACGGATAACGACAGGTTTTTCAGAAAAAGTCTTTTCCAGCCGACCCCTGACAGTGAATTCATCGGGACAATGGTGAATGCGATAGGCTCAGTTCATCATAATGTCACCATAGACAATTATGACCTTTACTCCTCACTGACAAAGGCAGTCGATGCAAGAGATCTTCCGGGAATGGCAGATGTGGATTCGTCGCTGCTGCTGTTCTGCAGACAGATCAGGAAGAATTTCACAGTGGGACTTTCGGGTGAATGTGCCGATGAGCTATTCGGCGGCTATCCGTGGTATCATAATGAAAAAATACTTTTTGAGGATCATTTTCCCTGGTCACGCTCACTTGAAATAAGACGTTCGATCCTTAAAAAAGGTATTCTTCCTCACGGCGATGAATATGTTCGTCAGAGATATTCGGATACCTGCCGGAATGCTGAAAAGCTCAGCTCGGACAGCAGGACGGATGCAAGAATGAGGGAAATGTTTGCACTGAATTTTTACTGGTTCATGCAGACTCTTCTTGATGATAAGGATATAAAAGAAAACAGTGCCCAGCCGCCGCACCCTTTTACAGCGGAAAAAGCAAGGTGATCTGCTCTGAATACATTCAGACTATAAGCGGCATGAATGTATTATTGGAATAAAAAACAAAATGTGATGAAATAAGTCGAATTTTTTAAATTATTGTATAATTTTCATAGCTTTGTAAATCAAAATCAAAGAATTTTGTATAATTTTGGTAATTATGTCAATTGTAATTCACATCACGGTGAGATATAATAGTGGGGTATAGTAATATTCACATTAAGAAATTATTTTAGTCAGGACGGTGAAAAAAATGCTGAAAAACATTGGCGGAATCAATTATGATTGTTATCCTCTTACTCCCGCACAGCTGCTTAATCTCGCTTTGATAAAAGATGGTGCTACCCATGAAGTTGAGAATATCGGCGCGGGTCAGTACCTTCAGCTGGATCTCAATATGGCGGCTCTTAGAGAAGCTCTTAACCGCGCAGTTGAAAGATGCGAATCCATGAGATTAAGGCTGTGGAAGGATCCTGATACAGGTGAAATGTGGCAGTATGTCGTTCCGTATCAGAATGAATATTTTGAATATTATGATTTTTCAGGCTGGAAGGACGAAAAGATAAAGGATGTCCTTAATAAATGGACATCTCAGCCTTTCGATACTTTCGGCGGAAAGCTTTCAAGAATAGTAATCATTACACTTCCGGACGGATATAACGGCTTCTATTATAATGTTCATCATGCATGTATGGATTCAAGCTCTGTAATCGCCTTTACAAGAGATGTAATCGAAATATATTGCTCACTGATGTTTGATATGCCCTATCCGAAGCCGATGGCTTCCTATATCGAATCTGTCAAAAAGGATATGGCATATGAGGGCAGTAAAAAACAGAAAAAGGACGAAGAATACTGGCGTAAGCAGTATGCACTTCCGGAACCGCTTTATACAGACTATACAGGCCCCGGCAGACTAATGGAGCTTCGCAGAAAGAATAATAATCCGGATCAGAAATGGGGACTCCTTTCAAGCGCAGACGGCAAGGGCAATACTATCACCTATGAGCTTGATGTGGATTCAACAATGAAGATCATGGAGTTTGCAAAGAAGTATGATCTGCCTGTGAGTGCAATAATCCTTCATGGCATCAGAACGGTTCTTGCAAAATTCAACGGCGGGGCAGAGGATGTTGTTATCAGTGACCTCGTAAGCAGACGTTCAACTCTGAATAATAAAAAGTGCGGAGGCGTAAGAATGCACTGCTTCCCGCTGAGAACAATCATGCCGCTTGATACTACTGTTCTTGAATCAATGCGTCTTATCAAAAAGACACAGGATGAGATATTCATACATTCTGAATATCCGCCGCTGCAGTGCTTCGGAGAGCTTGCACAGGCTCACGGCGCACCGCCTGAAGCAACATACGCAAGCGTTGATTTTACATATCAGCCCGGTACTCTTGCAGCAATCGGTGAAACACTCAGGGGAATCAATTTCAAGAGCTGGTGGTACAGCAGCGGAAAACAGCCGAAGCCTATGTATATCACAGCAATGCACAGACCAAGCGACGGCGGCCTGAATTTCTACTTCGGATATCAGACAGCCTGCGCAACTCCGGAAGAAATAGAATTCCTCTATTATTTCACAGGAAGAGTGCTTTTCCGCAGTATTGAAAATCCAGATAAGACACTTCAGGAAATAATTGATATGACATGATAATACCGCAAAATAATTAAGATTATGAAATTACCGAAAGGAGTAATAAATAATGTTGGATAAACTTAAAGAACTGATCTGCCAGTATGTAGAGGTAAACCCTGATGATATTACACTTGAATCACGTTTTATTGAAGATCTTGGTTTCAATTCATATGACATAATGTGTATGCTTGGTGATGCTGAAACAGAATTCGACGTGGAGATCGATGAAGAAGAGATCATGAAGTGTAAAACCGTAGGCGATCTGCTTGATTATTTCGGAGGACAGAAAAATGGCTGAATTGAAAACACTCAGGCAGCTTGTCTATGACGCTGACAGGCAGTTCGGTGAAGAAATATTTATAAGTGAGTATATAAATAAGAAATACCGCAATACAACCTTTGCTGAATTCCGCAGGGACTGCGACAGTATTGCTGTTTGGATACAGAAGCATTTTACAGAAAAAACACATATCGCACTTGTCGGCGCAACATCAAAGGAATATCTTACTGCATGGTTCGGCGTTCAGTGCAGCTGTAATGTATCCGTTCCGCTTGATACAAATAACAACCCTGAAAATATTGCTGACGAGCTTGCACGCTCAGACAGTAAAATGGTCTTCATAGATGACAAGCATGTCAAGGATGTTCCGCTTTTCAAAGAGCGCTGTCCGCAGATAGAATACTATGTTCATCTTCAGAAGCAGGAGGAAGGTCTGCTTTATCTTGCAGATATGATAGCAGAATATGATGGTCAGAAGCCTGAGGGCGATGTTACAGAAGATGATCTTTCTGCAATACTTTTCACATCAGGTACAACCGGTATCAGCAAGGGTGTAATGCTGACACACGGTAATTTCATTGATAACACGACATGCTGCCCGGAGGATAATTTCCACGGAATGAGAGTTCTTACAGTACTTCCGATACACCATGTTTTCTGTTTTACAATAGATATCCTTCACAGTCTCTGGTGCGGAATGACAGTCTGCGTCAATGACTCACTGTTCCATATAGCAAAGAATCTGAAGCTGTTTGAGCCTGAATACTGCACCTTCGTTCCGATGATCGCCTCAACTATCCTCGGAAAAATGCAGCAGGCTTCAAAGAGGATACCTTTCAAAAAGATTATCGCACACGAAACCTTCGGAAAGAAGCTCGTTGCTATTTTCTCAGGCGGTGCATATCTCAGCCCCGATATCATCAAGGGCTTCAAGGAATTCGGAATAGATATCGCTCAGGGCTACGGCATGACAGAATGTTCACCGAGAATCTGTACAGGCGTTGTCAATTGTCCGAAGCCTGATTCAGTCGGCAGAATCGTAAACGGCTGTGAGGTAAAGATCGTTGACGGCGAGATCTGGGTAAAGAGTAAATCCGTAATGAAGGGCTATTATAAAAATCCAGAGGAAACTGCAAAAACCCTTACAGAAGACGGCTGGCTTATGACAGGTGACCTTGGCTATAAGGATGACGACGGTTATCTATATATCACAGGAAGAAAGAAGAATCTTATAATCCTTTCCAACGGCGAAAATGTTTCACCGGAGGAGATCGAGAATAAGTTTGCAACCTTCCGCCCGATCAAGGAAATGGTAGTATATGATGAAAACCAGCTTATCACGGCGATGATCTATCCGGATCCTGATTATAAATCAAAGGATATTCAGGCTGAGATCCGCAAGAAGATCGATGAAGTAAATGATACCTTCCAGCCGGCAAAGCGAATAGTAAATGTAATTTTCCGTGACAAGGAATTTGTAAAGACTGCATCAAGAAAGATTATTCGTGCAAAGATAAACGAGTGATTTTATGCAGACAGGATATATAATATCTGTTGTACTGAATCTGCTCAGCTTTGTTTTGATGATAGTGGGCATGATAATGATGATGATAAGTGCCCACAAGGATGAGTATCTTCAGGGAAACGGTCTTAATGCGCTGAAGTATTTCACCATACAGTCAAATCTTCTTTACGGGTTATATGCAGGAGTATTTGCCGCAGCTGAACTGATTTACGGTTCAGCAGAGACCATCCCGTCTGTGTTTTATATACTGAAATATATATTTACAGTTGGGGTTACGGTAACATTACTGACGGTAATGTGCTTTCTTGCACCTTTTGTACGCAAATCCCTGATTGCCATGCTCAGGGGTGCCAATCTGTTTTTTCATCTTTTCATACCTGTTTTCGGAATAGTATCATTCTGCTGTTTTGAAAAGGGCGCTCAGATAAGCGTCTGGCAGGTATTTCTGGGACTGATACCATATATTCTTTACAGTGTGTATTATTCGGTGAATGCACTTTCTCACGCAGAAAACGGACATGTTTCTGAGGAATATGACTGGTACAGGTTTCTTGCTAAAGGCACAGGAAAAGCTGCTGTCGTTATGTCTGTAATGCTTGCGGCAGTAACTGCGGTGTGCTTCGGACTATGGTTCATCAATTCATTATAAGCTGATATAAATACCGGAAATGTAAAGTTAGTTTGTAAAATAATTCCCGGAGTTTTTTAGCAGAAATGATGTCAGTAGTTCAGGCTCAGAAAGCCGTGCGGTGCCGGAGTAAAACTTTTTCAGGCTGACTGATTCGTGAAACAAGGGTCCAGGGCACACGGGGGACTTCCTCGGGGTGCGTCACGCTGGTTTAAAAGACTGACTTGACATAGCTTTGTTGAGTCAGTCTTTTTGAATTATTATTTTGCATATGCGGTTTTGCTGACAGGCTTAATGATAATGCTTTGAGCATTGGCCGTTTTTAAAGTATCGCCAGCATTTTCAAAGACTGAGAGATCTTTGGCACTTTCTCCGGCTGTGTT
>ONRO01000247.1 GCA_900320235.1 uncultured Eubacteriales bacterium | reverse complement strand
TAGTAATGGAAATAATAAATTAGTACCGCGGGAGTGCAACAGTTCTTCTCTGTCAGAGCGCAGTGTATACGGAGCGATAGCGCGTCATGGGTGCAGCGTCACGCTGCCGTCACGCTGCCGGACGACCGGTTGAAAAAACAGAATTAATAGTATAATATAATAGTATATAATCAGAACAAAGGAGATATTGATTAATAGATGACATGATTGAAATTCAGAATTATTGGTCTTATTATGAGGCTTTGTCCTGAATTATCATGACGGATATTAAGCAGTGTTACCTGAAAACGGAGGATAAAAAATGAAAAAGATATATCTTGCAGGTTTTGATGTTTTTGCTGATGATGCAGTTCAGCGTGGAAAATACATGAAGCGCTTGTGTGAAAAATACGGATTTGAAGGTCTATATCCCCTTGATAATGAATGCAGCAATGCTGATGATATCTTCAGTGCAAATACTGATATGATCAGAAGCTGTGATATTATTGCTGCAAATATAAATGCATTCAGAGGAAAAGAACCGGACAGCGGAACAGCATTTGAAATCGGTTTTGCCTCTGCACTCGGGAAAAAGATATACTGTTATTGCTCGGACTGCCGCTCTCTAAGACAAAAATACGGAATAAAAGATAATGAAGGCTATAATTATGAGGATTTTGATCTTCCTGTAAATCTGATGATTTCCGTACCGTCTGTAATTGTATGTGGTGACTTTGAAGATTGTATTAAAAAAATCCTTAGTGATGATCTCAAATAAAGCTTTAATTCTTGATAAGAATAATAATTCTTTTAAATAATAATATAATAATACTTAGTCTGAATTGATAAAATATCAGTTTTTCTGCTGAATAATGCTGATTCTTTGTATAATATCTGAAATAAGCATGGTTCCTGTTTTCAGCGTAAGACGGCGGAAGGATATCGCAGACGAAAAATAAATATGGAGTGATTTATTTGGATTCGTGGCTTATGATAGCCGTAATTGCATTACTTGTATTGTTTTCAGCTTTTTTTTCATCGACGGAAACCGCTTTTTCTTCAGTAAGTAAGATTAGGCTAAAAAACAAGGCAGAAAACGGCGACAAAAAAGCAGCAAAGGCATTGTATATCGTAGAGAACTATGATAATGCACTTTCAGCAATACTTGTCGGAAATAACATAGTAAATATTGCAAGCTCAGCTCTTGCAACATTATTGTTTGTATCTTTTCTGGGAGATGCGACAGGAACAATTGTAAGTACCATTGTCCTGACGATTGTAGTTCTTGTATGCGGAGAGGTAATCCCGAAAAACTTTGCAATAGAAAATAATGAGCAGATCTGTATTGCATTTGCCGGGGTTTTAAGATTTTTTATGATAATATTTACACCGGTAACATTTCTTCTTCTGAAGCTTACTGATGGAGTAAAGAAGCTTTCGAGCAAGAATAAAGAAAAAAGCCCGACTGTAACAGAAGACGAGCTGAAATACATAGTAGAGAGTATTGAAGAAGAAGGTGTTCTTGAAGAACAGGAGAGCGAGCTTGTACAGTCAGCACTTGAATTTGATGAAAAGACTGCATATGATATTCTGACTCCAAGAGTTGATATGATTGCAGTAGATGCAGATGATGATATAGAGAATATAAAAGAGCTGATACTGAAAGAAAGATTTTCAAGAATACCGGTATTCAAGGATAATATAGATAATATTATCGGAGTGATATATTCCAGGGATTTTCTTGAAGCAATGCTTACAGAGAAAAATCCCGACATCAACAGTCTGATCCAGCCAGCATATTTTATATATCGCAGTAAAAAGCTATCCTCACTTCTTGCAGATTTCAAGTATAAAAAGCTTCATTTTGCAGTAGTAACTGATGATTACGGCGGAACGCTCGGAATCGTCACAATGGAAGATCTTCTTGAACAGATTGTCGGAGATATCTGGGATGAGGATGAGGAGATAGAGCATAAGTTCAGAAAAACAGGCGAGAACAGATATGAGATAAGCGGAGATATGAACATTGATGACATGCTTGAGCTTTTTGACAAGGATGACAGATATCTTCATTCTGACAGTAAATCCGTAGGAGGTTGGGTCATAGAACAGATAGGAGATATTCCTGAGAAAGGTTCGACATTTGAATATAAGGAACTGACTGTAACAGTAGACAGTGTTGAGGATCAGAGAATAAATACTGTAAGTATCAGATATCAGGAAGCAAAGGAAAAAGATGAATAAAGGATTAAATGATTATTTCAGAAAAAAGAGAAAAAGATTATCCGCATATCTGTTGATAAGTGTTGTAATTCTTGTTCTTTCAATAATATATTATATAATGTCGCTGAGCGGTGCCGCAGAGTCGCTCAGCGACAGCTTTAATGCATATACAGGACTTGAGCATTTTTCAAAGCCGGCAAAAATGTATCCTATATCAGTTCATTTCATAGACGTAGGTTGCGGTGACAGTATCCTGATCACAGCCGATGAAAGAAATATACTGATAGATACAGGTAAATATTCTCTCAGGGGAGATGCGGCATATTATCTGAAAAAAGCGGGGATAAAACGGATAGATCTGTTCATAGCAAGTCACACTGACGGCGATCATATCGGAGATTTTTGTTCAGTTGCGGACAATATCGGAATAGATAAGCTCTGGTTAAGCAAATATGCAAAAAAGCCTGTCAGTAAACAAAGCGAAGCTGAAAAGGCTTTTTATTCAAAGATAGATGAGCTTGGGATAAAAACCGAAAACCCGGAGCTCGGGATATATGATTTCGGAAGCTTTACAATAGAGGTGATGTCGCCTGATAAGAATTTTTCAGATGAAAACGAGAATTCACTTGTGCTGAGATTATGCTATAAGGATGTATCGTTTTTATTCATGGGAGATGCAGGAAAGAAGGCAGAAAAAAATCTTGTTTCATCAGGGGAAGATCTTCATTCGGATATACTGAAGGCAGGACATCACGGCAGTAACGGATCATCGACATCGGAATTCCTGAAAGCGGTAAAGCCGTCATTTACAATAATATCAGCAGGGGAGGAGAATAAATACCTTCCCTCAAGAAACTGTATCGGAAGGATAAGCACCTGCGGAAGTGAGATACTGAGAACCGATCTTGACGGAACGATAATAATAGTGTCAGACGGGAAAGAGCTGTCATATATTACAGAAAAATAGAAACGGTTCAGAAAAGAAGAAAGGGCTGTCGCAATATTAACTGCGACAGCCCTGTTTTCGGTTGGAAATATTTATGTGTCATATTCTATCTTCTTGAATTCAATACTGCATTTTGTACAGAAAGAGAGAGCCGGTGAGAGTTGTTTCCCGCATACGGGTTTTATAAGATCCTTCAGAATGACATCTTACAGCATTACTATTGAAAAACAAACAGAACACCCACCAATGAAAAACCGTTAATCTTAAAAATAAGAGGAATTTTACTTTTCAATATCCTGCCTTCAGATGCAGTATTATATTGAAATACTTATTTGTAAATATCTCCGAGCTTAGTTGAAGAATCAAAG
>ONRO01000170.1 GCA_900320235.1 uncultured Eubacteriales bacterium | reverse complement strand
GATTATTATAATTAAGCTATAATTACCTAAAAAAATCACTAATAGTTGTTTGAAATGAAAAATAAGGCGTCAAAACATATAAAATTTCAATTTTTTTATTGACAGAAGCGGTATTTATAGTTTATAATTTTACGGTGCAAGGTTATATCTTGAACAGTTTTATGATACTTTTGTATCAAGCTTTGAAAGGAGGAATTTTCGTGCTGAGAACATATCAGCCCAAGAAGCTCCACAGAAAGAAGGAGCATGGCTTCAGAAAGAGAATGGCTACTGCTAATGGCCGCAAGGTGCTTGCCCGCCGCAGAGCAAAGGGAAGAAAAAGACTTTCATACTGATTTGCCGGTCTTTGATAAGGTATCTCTGAAATTTTACTTTTGAGTTTTTTTCAGAGATCACCTTCAGCAGGACGAATTCATGCAAACGGTCGCAGGAGTAAATAAAGATTGGATGATTGCTTTGAGTGAACTTGTCACTTTAAAAAGAAATAATGATTTCCGGAAAATTTACTCAAAAGGCCGTTCCTTTAAGTCAGCAGTTCTTGTTACATATGTTATGAAAAACAGGTGCGGCTGCACAAGGATCGGTATTACAACAAGTAAAAAAATCGGTAAGGCCGTTATGCGTAACAGATCCCGCAGGATCATCAGGGAAGCCTACCGCATGATTTCGGATGACGTCAGGCAGGGAGTCGATCTGGTTTTTGTTGCCAGAGGCAGGACTCCTTTTGTAAAAAGCACTGATATTCTGCGTGCTATGAAAAAAGAGCTGAAAGAGGCGGGTGTTTTGAAGTGAAGCGCCCGCTTATTTGGCTTATCAGGTTTTATCAGAAAAATATTTCTTCCAGAACTCCTCCTACTTGCAAATACTACCCAACTTGTTCTTCCTACGGTATTCAGGCAATCGAGAGGTTCGGAGCAATAAAAGGATGTGCTCTGACAATGTGGAGGATATTGCGCTGCAATCCTTTTTCAAGCGGAGGATATGATCCTGTGCCTGAAAAAAGAGTCAAAGTCAAGCGCATTGTATATGATAAAAACAGGGATAATGAGATTGAGTAAGTATAAGGGTGAAGGGACTGATCTATTTTAATGGACGCTTTGTTTAATTTTATAGGAGGTATTTTCGGCTATATCCTGTGGTCGGCTTTCTACCTTACTAAGAATTACGGTTTAGCAATTATAGTCTTTACTATCATAGTAAAGATTCTTTTGTTTCCTTTTTCAGTCAAACAGCAGAAAGCAATGGCTTCAAATGCACGCTTTCAGCAAAAACAAAGGGAAATAATGGACAAATACAGGAATGACAGGGTTAAGGCTAATGAAGAGGTTCAGAAGCTGATGGCTAAGGAAAATGTCAGCCCGACAGCTGGATGTCTTCCGATGCTTGCCCCGATGCTTGTAATGTTCGGCGTATATTACAGTGTAATTAATCCTCTGACAAATACTCTGCATATTGCTGCAGACAAGGTCAGCCTGGCTCTGACAAGTCTTGGTACAATTCCTGCAGTCGGCACCTCGGTCGGCGGCAGATACGGAGAGATCAATATTGTTAAATATTTCTCTTCACTGCAGGATTATCTTATAAGTGATGGTAAACCTATTTTCAGTACAAGTGATGCAAGCAGTATAAACAATTTCAGCTCAGGCTTTAATTTCTGCGGACTTGATCTTCTTTCAACTCCGAGTCAGAGCTCATGGGAATCAATGATGTGGCTTATTCCTGTATTATGTTTTCTTACATCTGTTGTAAGTATGATCATCATGCAGCTTATCAACGGACAGAAACTTCAGGGCTGCATGATCCTGATGATTTTCCTGATGCCTCTTTTCACTGCATGGATTGCATACAGTGTTCCCGGAGCTGTTGGTTTCTACTGGATCGCATCAAATGTCCTTGGTTTTGTACAGTCGATTATTCTGAATAAATTTTACAGTCCGAGTATTATGGAAGCAAAAGCAGAGGCTCAGAGAGTCATTTTGAGAAGACAGCAGGAAGCAGAATATGCATTCATTGACAATCCGGAATTTGATGAAATGATGGCAAACTCAGATAATACCGTTTCATCCGGAGAAAAGAAAAAGAATAATTCATCGAAAAAAAGTAAGTCTAAGAAATCCGTAAAAAACAACGACAAAAGCAGCTATCTCGGAAGGAAAAGATAGCATCTGGAGGATATGGTTATGATAAAAGAAGTAAAAATAACAGCAGATACGATAGAAGAAGCTCAACAGCAGGCTAAAATGCAGCTTCGTTCGGAAAATATTCAGTTTGAGGTTATACAGCATCCTGAAAAGAAAAAACTGTTTTTCGGAGGAAAGCCTGCAATAGTCCGTGCATATACAGAGCTTACTCCGCTTGACTGTGCTAAGGATTATCTTTCTGAAATTCTTGACAAGCTTGGTATAAAAGATTTTGAAATGACAGCTGACGAAACAGAGGGCGGAGCTGTCATCAATATAGAAGGCGATGATATCGGTTTTATCATCGGTCACAGAGGAGAAACACTTGACGCTCTTCAGTATCTCACAGGTCTTGTTGCAAATCATGTTGACAATGAATATTACAGAATTTCTATCAATATCGGCAACTATCGCGAAAAAAGAGAAAAGACACTTGAGATTCTCGGAAGAAAGCTTGCTTTCAAAGCGTGCAAGACCGGTCAGAAAACATCTCTTGAGCCGATGAATCCGTATGAAAGAAGAATAATTCATACAGCTGTTCAGAAGGTCAGAGGTGCTACTTCATGGAGTGAGGGTGAGAACCTTCAGCGTCATGTTGTTGTTGGTCCTGATCCTGATTACAAGGAGAATTATAAAGACAGAGGCGGTTACAAGGGCAGGAGGAGCAGTAATTTCAACAAGGACGGCTCCTACAACCGCAAGCCCCGTACAACAGGCTATCAGCGCAGACAGTACAGCGAGGGTGAATCTCATCCGCAGGACAGTATGTTCAGTACCTTTGAAAATGACAAGTCATCTGAAAAGGTAAGGGAGAGCATAAATGAGCGTCCCGATACCTCACTTTACGGCAAAATCGAGATCAAAAAGCCATAATCAGTATTTTTGGGACGTTCTCTCTGGAACGTCCCTTAATTATATTTTCTGAAGATCGGATATATGATAAGTTCAGTTATAATAACTATGCAGAAAGTCGGGGTAAAAAGCGCCGGCGGGGGAAACGGGTGCTGAAGAAACAGTCTTTATGAAACAGCACTGTCCCGGAACACAACGGAAGGAATTGATTAAGATGGAAGATACTATTGCAGCAATCTCGACACCGAACGGAGTCGGGGGAATGGGTGTTATAAGAATCTCGGGAGAAAACGCTCTTGAGGTTGCCCGGAAAATTTTTGTATCCGTTTCTGATAAAAAGATAACTGAGATGAAGGGATATACTGCTTCATACGGCAAGGTCATTGATGATGGTGAGGTACTTGATGAAGCTGTTGCGCTTGTGTTCAGAGCACCGATGAGCTATACGGGTGAAGATGTTGTTGAGCTTTCATGTCATGGAGGTATGTACATTACCCGCAGAGTTCTTCGTGCTGTACTTTCGCATGGTGCAAGACCGGCAGAAGGCGGAGAATTTACAAAAAGGGCTTTTCTTAACGGAAAGCTCGGACTGACCGAAGCAGAATCCGTAATGGATATTATTTCTGCTTCCGGTTCACAATCAGCAAGGGCTGCTCTTTCAACTATGGAAGGAAGTCTTAGAAAAAGGATAGATTCAGTTAAAAATGAACTGCTCACACTTGCCGCACATCTTTCTGCATGGGCAGATTATCCGGAAGATGAAATTCCCGAAATTGACGAGGACGAACTGAAAACAGGTCTTGAAAAATGCCGGTGTGAGCTTTCTTCTCTACTGTCAACATATGACGCAGGAAAAATTATGCGAGAGGGTGTTGATACTGTCATTGCCGGACGGCCTAATGTCGGCAAATCGACTCTTATGAATCTTCTTGCCGGCTGTGAAAGATCCATTGTAACTGATATTCCGGGAACAACAAGGGACATCATCGAAGAAACTGTTATGCTGGGCAATGTTCCGCTCAGGCTTTCAGACACGGCGGGGCTGAGGTCAACCGATGATATAGTTGAAAGCATCGGTGTTCAGCGTGCAAAGGAACGGCTTCAGAGTGCAGGACTTGTATTTGCAGTTTTTGATGCTTCAACTCCTCTTGACAATGAAGATATTGAACTTATTGACATGCTTCGTACTGCTCCGGCTGTTGCTGTTATCAACAAAAGCGATCTTGAAACTAAAATTGATGACCAATATATCAGAAGCAGAATTACACATGTTGTTTCGATTTCAGCAAAAAATGATAAAGATACTGCTGCTCTTGAAAATGCAGTTGCAGAAATTGCCGGAACTGCTGAGTTGGATCCTTCACAGGGCATACTTGCCAATGAAAGGCAATATAATGATGCAATGAAAGCACTGAATTCTGTTGATGAAGCGATTGCTGCTCTTGAAATGGGGATTACATTTGATGCAGTTACTATTGTTATTGAAGAATCGATCAACTGTCTTCTTGAGCTGACAGGAGAAAGGGTAACAGAGGCTGTTGTTGATAAGGTTTTTTCAAATTTCTGTGTTGGAAAATAAGTTTTTTTATTTATCTTGGAGGCGTACCATGCTATGATATGCTTATTTTATTTATAAAAGTTTCGTCACCCTTTACAAAGG
>ONRO01000265.1 GCA_900320235.1 uncultured Eubacteriales bacterium | reverse complement strand
TCAAAAGACCCCAAAAAGGGTACTTTTTTACTTGTATATATAATAGGGATATTATAAGTGATATTATAACTAAGAAAGTACCCTTTTGTTTTTTGATTGTATTAGTTGTTGGCGGTAGCCAACACTACGTTGCACTTGTGCAACCACTATAATAAAGAATAATCAGCACATTCAATCATACTCACAATATTATCAATGGTCTTATATGTAGGGAATTTTTCTTGATCTGATTCCCGTAATAAACGCTTAATGTCATCAAGGCTTAATCTGTAAGCAGACATTACAACATGAAGAATAGGCTGCCTTTTCTTTATTAATAGTTCTCGCTTTTCGGAGTAATCCACAATCTGTTGCTGTAAGTATAACCTATAAGCACTTGATTCATCGTACCCCATCATCTCTGATTCTCTCTTTTTAATACTTCCATATAGCATATTGATTTTCTTATTCAATCTTGCTAAAGAATGTATTAATATCTCCTTGTTTAGTTTGTGTTCAGATAACAACCGTTCCTGATTTAGTCTATATTTCATTTCCAAAATAATCACTTCTTTTTCAAATAATGGCAACGATGTTGCGTAAAGTTTGCTACCGCAAACATTCAGAATATTTAATATATCATCATATCCTTTTCTTTTACAGAACACCCTTCAAAAACCGCATAGATAAGCCATTTTTGAGGATAAATAGGACTTTTTACCCCCCAAAAAGTCCTATTTTATATTTTCCCTAACGCCCATTTGCCTAACAGTTCTCTCATTCTCGTACTGGGCAAGTATAAATTGATTGGTTTTCCATCTCTGATTTGTGATCGCCAAATCCATTGTAATAATTCAGAAAGTGCATACAAATCTTCATTTATTGTTGCACCGTGGGATTCAAAAAATTGTTTGTATGAAGGATTAATATATTTGTTTATTAGATATGCTAATGATTTTTTATGCCTAAAATCATTTGTTCCTTTTGCATTACAAGACACAAAACATTGTTTTTGTTTATTTTCGCTATCAGCAATTTTATTTCCTGATTTATCAGTGCCCTTTTTACCAGTGTACCCTTTGCCCTGAACGTTGACACGATACTCTTTGAAGGTCGTCCACATATTATCTTCGGATTTTGTTTTAGCAAAGTTTTTATAATAGCTTTCTGTATTGCTTTTAAGAAGTTTTAAGTTTAGCTGATTATCCGATTTCTTTGATTTCTTGTACCAGTTATCAGTGAGAGGTCGTTTATTAATTTTATCTGGTGTTCCTATATCATTTAGTTTACCTGTGTACAGATTTATCATATGAAAACATTCTTGTCGTTTGCTAAGTTCCTTATGTATGCTATAAACGCCCAAATATTGATTTGGTACTTTACCTGATATAGTCATATGTAAATAGTCAATTTTATTCATATCAAAGTAGCATTTTTGCATACTACCGCCCCACAAATAGGTAGCAATATAGGTTTTGCTAAACAAGGAGAAAAAAACAATCGGGAAGTGCCAAATCAAAACATTATCTGAATAACCACCCTTTTTATTAGGTAGATACATTAAAGAATGTAATTCTGATAATTGCTTAATGTCATTGTAGCGAGATTTATATTTTTCACTTTTATTTTGCCATATCAGAAAACCATCGTTATCAACAATAATATCCTTGGAATTGATAAGAGTACGCAGATCATCTCTGTAAAATCCTTTCCTTCTATAAATATCAACACATTGTAAACATTCATCAATTATTAATTCGTAGTCAGTTTTTTTTAATAAGTCAATCGTTGTTTGATTTAAATGGTAAATTAATTGATGTGTAGCAATAATAGGGCTTTTGCCTTCCGCAATTAACTCTTGAAGACATTTTGTTTTGTTTGCAAATTCTTTTGTTATGTTATCTGTATAAACAAATGGTGCATAGCTTTTTCTGTTTATGTCTTTCCTGTATCGGCTTATTTCGTCGATTGATGGTACAACTATGATATATTTTTTTTGCGGATTTTTGTTTACAAGCTGTATTAAAAATGTTGACTTGCCTGACCCCATGATAGAATCAATAATGGTGATTTTATGATTATTATTTAAGTCTTCGGCAATTTGCTTTTTGTTCTGGTAATAGTCTAAAATGGCAGTCGTACACATATCAAGAGCGTTTTCTTCCGTGATCTCACCATTATTTAATTTGGTTTCTGCACGATCAACAATAAATCGGTGCATCTCTGTTTTTGGAAGGCTCTTTATTTCATCAATAATATTTCCTTGAATTGTTCGCTTCAATAACCATCACCTATCTTTCTGTTAAGTAAAGAATTTTTCAACTTTTTCAGT
>ONRO01000083.1 GCA_900320235.1 uncultured Eubacteriales bacterium | reverse complement strand
CTCATGGTTGTAGTTGTGTACGAAGCAAGAATTGCTCCGCCGATTCCCATGATCGGTGCATAACAGATCATTCTCAGCCCCATAAAAATAAAGTTCTGGATCTGTGTTATATCGTTTGTGGTCCTTGTGATAAGCGATGCGGTAGAAAATTTATCAAATTCACTGTTTGAAAAACTCTCAACCTTTCTGAAAATATCAGATCTGATCGATCTTGCTGCTCCGGCACTGACCTTTGATGCTGTCAGACTGACAAGAATCGTTGCAGCCGCTCCGCACAAGGTTATTAATATCATATATATTCCTATTCTCAGAATATAACCCGACTGTATCGCAGACATATCTGCTCCAAGCTCTTTATAGAAAAGCTTTGCCATTCCTGCGCCCACCTGGTCGCTGAAGGATTCATCATATTCAAGCGACTGCCTGATATATTCACCTGAAACAGCTTTTATCTGCGGTGAGTCCAGCATCGGATAAAGCTTTTTGATATCTATTTCATTTGTTGAAAAACTGCTGCCGTCGGTTTTTGAAGCATTGTTTTTTCCTGAAAATGACTGCATTGTCAGCATCAGTGCAAGCTCTGCCCTTGAAACTGCATTATCAGCAAGTGAAATATCAGCATTATCCTTCAGTACATAAACAGTTCCGGCTTCCGGATATTTATCTTTTATGCTTTTGTACCGGGATGAAGAACTGTCTGTAAATGAATATGATTCATTCAGTATTTTCAGATTTTCCTCAGAAGAAAAATCTGAGATCAGTCTGAATGCTTCTTCGCTGAGTACTTCAGGAGCGCTGTGTTCAATACCGCCTCTTTGTATGCCAACATTTACAATATCTGACATGAGATCAGGCAGAAACAGATCCGCCATTCCCTGTCCGAAAAGCAAAATTATTGAAAGTATTATCAGAAAAATATATGGTCTGAGGTATTTTCTCAGTCTGAACAAATGTATCTCCTCCTTTATCTGCGTCTCATCTTCTCCTCGTTTATCTTTTACGCTGCAAAAGACTGATATCATTGATTCAGCTACCGATAATACTTGTTTATCATACTGAAAAATCAGTCAATTATTCTCTTCAGGAAAACAGAAGATGATTATATTTTACCATATACATATACAAAAAAAAAGCTTAATTATTAATTTATTATTGAAAACAGAATTGTATTTTTCTGAAAAGTACAATGTGCTGATTATTATTCCGGAACAGAAAGATCCCGCCCGGAATTGTAAAGCTAATCGGCTTTACATGGATATAATTGTCTTATAATATCTTGATATAGTTTGAAATACGAACTAACTGTATTCTTTTTTGTACTATTTTGTAAAATTTGCTATATCTGAAGTATAAATATTCTATATTTAGACATTTTAATAGTATTGACCAAAATAGAAAATAATGATATCATAGATATTATGGAGAAAAATGGATTTATGTAGACTTTTTTTGATCGGAGGCGTGAAATGGTCACTAAAAGCGAAAAGAAATTCAAGATCCCGTGGGGTCTTATTTTCAATATTGTTATCTTCGCACTTACAGCATTTCTTGTTTTGTTTTTTATTTTTTCAGAGGGCGGCTTTATTGACCTGATAAACAGCGGTTTAAAAATCAATGTCATATGGATGCTGATCGCAATTTTTGTTCATCTTCTTAATATCGCTCTTGATATGACTATTATTTATTTATTTCTTAAAGAAACCTGCCCTGATATGACTCTTTATAAAGCTTTTATCTGTTCAATGACAGGTCAGTTTTTCTGTGCTGTTACTCCGAGTGCTACCGGAGGTCAGCCAATGCAGGTCGTTTCAATGTCAAGAATGGGTATCCGACCCGCTAAAACAACAGCTGCTCTTATTCAGAAATTCCTTGTCTGGCAGTTTACTCTCACAACTGTCTGTATTATAGCTGTTGTCGCACGTTTCGGTTTTTTTGCACAGTTTCTTGATCCGCCGATGTGGGTCATGTCGATAATTGGTTTTCTTGCACAGATTTTTCTTATTGTTGTTCTGCTGCTTGCTTCCTTCTGCAAACCAATCACTACTAAGGTTGTCAATGCCGTAATCAGATTTCTCAGCAAAATACATGTAATAAAAAAACCTGAAGAAAAAATCAAAAGCATTGATGATACTCTTACTTCTTTTCATGATAGCAACAAAACTCTCAATAAGAACAAAGAACTCCTTATCAAGGTCTATGCTATTACTGCTGTTCAGATGATCGCATATTTCCTTGTTCCTTACTGTATTGCCCGTTCTTTCGGTATTGACTGCAATGCATTTGATATGATATGTGCTCAGGCATATGTCAATATGGTATCCTGTCTTGTTCCGCTTCCAGGAGGAAGCGGTGCTGCTGAATACTGCTTCAGTGTTTTCTTCGGATCTTATTTTACCGGCTTGACGATCAAATCCGCTATTCTTCTTTGGAGAACCATTACTTACTATGGTACGATCGTTATTTCTGCCCCCTTCGCTATGTTAAAAAGCAGGAAATCATTGGAGGATACTATTGAAGATTCTCTTGAGGAAAATATTTCGTGATCGTGAAAAAAACGAGGACATTAATCTATGGATATTAAACCTGAAATAAGCGTTATAATTCCTGTCCACAACGGACAAGAGCATTTGGAAAAATGCCTTTACTCTTTAACTAAACAAAGCTTTTCAGATTTTGAAGTCCTTATCATAAATAACGGATCTACCGATAATACTTTTAATATTGCCAAAAGCTTCTCTGATTCTGATAACAGATTTACAATTATTAATCATAATCACGGCGGCGCCGGCGAAGCTCGTAATATCGGAATAGAAAATGCTGTCGGAAAGTATCTTGCCTTTGTTGATTCGGATGATTTGGTTCTTGAACAATATCTGGAAAAACTGCATACCGCTATTATCAGCAATGATGCAGATGTTGCTGTCTGCGGCTTTTGTCTTTATTTCAGAAAATCGGATAAAGTCGTTCATCGTCACTGTGTCAAGGATACTGTTTATAACAGGCACGATGCTCTGAAAGAGCTTCTTCGTGACGATAAAATGAGGTTTTATCTCTGGAATAAGCTCTGGAAAAGATCTCTGTTCTATGAAAATGATATCAGCATACCTGATATGTATTATGAGGATGCTGTTGCATGTACCAAGCTTTTCTGCCATGCCAAGAAGGTCGTTATGACGGATTACTGCGGGTATTCTTATTTCCGTGCCTCTTCCAAGGTTTTGAAAGAGGTCGAAATGAACAGTATCAGACTGAATGATTATATAAATACAGTTCCTATGATCAGAAGCTATCTTGAAAAAATGGGCATCTACAAAAAACTAAAGGCTCCTTTTTCAAGACATATTAATCATGTTTTCTGGTCTGTCCCCTTCCTTTCAGCTCAGGCCCGTCAGGGACTTGAACGCGGAGTACTGAAAAATGCATTTGCCGGAATGGGTAAGGTTATCCGCTCCTGCAAAGCTCCATGCAATGAGCTCGACGGAATCGCACAAGAAAAAACAATTTACTGAGGTAATAACAATGAAAACACCTAAAGTTTCTATTATTGTTCCAATTTACAATGTTGAGGATTACATAGGCAAATGTCTTTTGTCTATTAAAAAACAGACCTTCAGGGACTTTGAAGCTCTGCTTATTAATGACGGTACACCTGACAACAGTATGGAAATTGCTCAGAAATTCGCAGATGCCGACAATCGCTTTATTATTTTCAATAAGGAAAACGGCGGTCTTTCTGATGCCAGAAACTATGGTCTTGAACGGGCCAGGGGTGAATATGTTGTTTTTGTTGACAGTGATGATTACATTGACAAGGATTACATCAGGATGCTTTACAACGAATGTGTAATCAATGATGCAGATATGAGCTGCTGCAGATATAAATACCATTTCACTGATAAAGTTATCATCCCCGTTCCCAGCGGCAGAAACAAACGTGTTCTCAGCACTGATGAAGCTCTTGATATGCTTATCAGAGATAATAATATGCAGAGCTTCGCCTGGAATAAAATGTACAGACGCTCTTTGTTCACTGATAATAACATTCGCTATCCCGTTATGTATTTTGAAGATATCGCTACTACTCCAAGAGTTATGTTCAACTCCAATAAAGTCGCTCTGAGCAACAAATATCTTTATAATTATGTAAAACGCAGCGGAAGTATTCTGATGACCATGAATTCTAAAAAGATCAATGATTACATCAGATCTTATTACATTATCCGTGATTATCTTGAAAAACAGGGTTCTTTCAGCAAATTCAGAGCTGCACTCAGAAGTGTCAGTTCCAAAGTTGAGCTTATCAATGTTTATTCTATTCTCAGAGAACATATCATTGCCCATGATATCAAGGGTGCTTTTGATAATCTGTGGACTAATCACGAGCTTTTCAGTATTCTGAATTCTGCTTTCTTCAAAGGTTCTGAAGATGGAATGCCGGACCTTCCTGTCAAGGTTACTCAGCCTGAAAAATAACACCTTGTTTTTAAAATTTTCTGATAAATACGACATTTGATATTCATCTGTCATCTTTTCTCTCACTTAATAAATGACTATGTAATACCATACAGCCGATGATACATCGGCTGTTATTCTTTTTCTAAAATAATAAAGCAGCGGCATTTTTT
>ONRO01000148.1 GCA_900320235.1 uncultured Eubacteriales bacterium | reverse complement strand
TCCGGTACTGTTACGCTGCCGTCAGCGTTCTGATACTGCTCAACGATCGCCGGAATAACACGGCTTGTTGCAAGACCTGATGCATTGAGAGTGTGTGCAAAATGCATTTTCTTGTCCTCGCCTCTGTAACGGATGTTTCCTCTGCGAGCCTGGTAATCTCTTGCATTAGAAGCTGAGCTTACTTCCTTGTATATTTCCATTGACGGGATCCATACTTCAATATCATATGTCCTTGCCATTGAGAATGAACAGTCACCTGCTGCAAGCTTGCTCAGACGATAGTGAAGTCCGAGTTCCTGAACAAGTCTTTCTGCCTTTTCAACAAGCTCCTTGAAAGCAATGTCAGATTTGTCGTCCTCTGTATACTGAACCATCTCAACCTTGTTGAACTGATGTCCGCGGATCATACCTCTTTCTTCTGAGCGGTAGCTTCCTGCTTCACGGCGATAGCATGGTGTGTATGCAATATACTTTCTCGGAAGCTCATCCTTTGTAAGAATTTCATCTCTGTGGATATTTACAAGAGCTGTTTCAGCTGTCGGAAGCATAAACTTTTCATCGCTGCTTGTGGGGTTCTGGATCCAGTAAACCTCATCTCTGAATTTCGGGAACTGACCTGCAACGTATCCGCACTGATAGCCAAGCATGTGAGGCGGAAGAATGAATTCAAAGCCATCTTTGATATGCTCATTGATAAAGAAATTCAGAAGTGCCCACTCAAGTCTTGAGCCCCATCCTCTGTACAGCCAGCTGCCTGCGCCTGCGATCTTTGCACCTCTCTGGTAATCAATCATGCCGAGTCCTTCGCAAAGCTCAACATGATTCTTCATTTCAAAATCAAATGCGGGCTTTTCACCAAAGTAACGTACGGGCTCGTTCTGCTCTTTGCCGCCTGCTGCAACATCTTCGTCGGGAAGATTCGGAAGTGAAAGAAGAAGCTCCTTCTGCTTTTCCTCAAGCTCAGCAACCTTTGCATCGCCTTCTTTTATCTGAGCAACAAGCTCTTTCATCTTTGCCATGATCTCGCTTGCATCTCCGCCGGCCTTCTTGATCTGGGGGATCTGCTTGCTTGCAGCATTCTGCTCAGCCTTCATAGCCTCAACCTTGCCAAGCTGTTCACGCTTTGCAGCATCAACTGTTCTTATCTCGTCAACAATACTGTCGAGATCCATTTCTCTTTTCTTAATCCTTGCTTTTACTTCATCCGGATTATCTCTGATAAGTTTAATGTCGATCATTGTTATTTCTCCTTTAAAAACATTTATATATTTATCCTACCATTTCGGCGGATTCTATACCTTCATCAAATGAACCGCAAACCTGAATACTGTGTCCCCAGAACATATCGTCATCGCTGTAAAATACAGTATAGCCTCCCTCAGCATCAACTGAAATTTCACAAAGACCTATACGCTCTGCAAATGATTGCTGTGTAATTTCTTCGGGTTCTTCGTCTTCCTCTGCTGCATCCATCAGCCAGTCATTTGCAAGATCTGTAAGCCACTGTGCGGAATATCTCCGCATTTCAGCATCACGAGCTTCAAGCTCTGAAACAAACCTCTTCAGATTGTCATAAGCATCATTCCATGTTTCCGGTTTTTCTTTTTCAACCTCTAAATACAAAGATATCTTTTCTCCTTGTCTTAGCATGCTTCCTTCAAACATCTCAAGATCCTTATTCAGAACGAACTTTCCAAGAGCCTCATCTTCAATGACAACTTCCCTTCGGTATTCCCTGAGTATATTCTCAAGCCTGTCATCAGTTTCGCCCTCTGCAAGTACCTTTATTACATAATACTGATTATTATTTCTGATTGCACCCTCAGCAATCTGTTTACGGACAAGAACTCTGTAAGCAGTACCCTTTTTGAAGCGTTTGAAAAAAGCTCTGCTCTGAAACTCTTTCTCCGTTGTTCTCCATACAAGACAGCCCTCAAGCGTATTGAGCTCATTTGTCTTTACATCGATTGCTGCAAGTATCTGAGTCTGCGCTCTCTTTCCAACTGCTGCTGAGCTGCTGTCATTTGTAATGACAATTATCTCTCTTATTTCTTTGTCATATCTTTCTTCGTCTTCCGGAGTCATCTCCGCCTGAACAAAATTATTTTCATCATAAAAGCTCATTACGTCTGATATTCCCTTTCAGTTTCTGTCAAAAAGCTTTGCAAGCTCAGCAAGATCATCTTCGCTGTAAAACTCTATTTCAAGTGTACCGCTCGTTCCGTCTTTTGCATTCCTGACCTTTACCTTACGGCTGAGATGTTCATTAAGTGCAATCTCGACTTCATCATAGAATGAATTTCTGCTGTGTACCGGAGCAGCAGTTTTTTCTTTTTTCTGTTCCTTTGCTTTTTTCGCAAACTTCTCTATATCACGCACCGTCAGGTCATTTTTCTCTATCATCTCTGCTGTCTGTATCAGCATCTCCTCATCTTCAAAAGCAAGCAGCGCTCTTGCATGACCTGATGAAATGCTTCCGTTCTTTACCATGTCAAGAACAACCTCAGGCAGCTTGAGCAATCTCATCGCATTTGCTACAACAGGTCTGCTTTTGCCGACAGATTTCGATATTTCATCCTGAGTCAGTCCGTATTCCTCTGACAGCGTTTTATATCCGAGTGCTTCTTCAACAGGATTAAGGTTCTCTCTTTGCAGATTTTCTATCATTGAGATCTGCATCATCTCGGCATCATTCATCTCCCTGATGATCACAGGCACCTCTGTCACTCCTGCCATCCTGCCTGCACGCCATCTTCTCTCTCCTGCAACAAGCTGGTATCCGCCGTCAGGCATCGGCCTTACAAGCAGCGGCTGCAATATTCCATGCTGCGCTATGGAATCTGCAAGCTCTCTGAGTGCTTCCTCGTCAAAATCATGTCTTGGCTGCGAACGGTTCGGCTCTATTTCTCCGATCTTCAGAGTGACCGCTCCGCCTGCGTCCTCTGTTTCATTCTCCATAAATATAAGGTCCAGACCTTTTCCAAGTCCACCTCTTTTAGCCGCCATTTTCCCGACCATCCTTTTCTACTAAAATTTTAAACCCGACATTTCTCCATGAACTGTCCTGAGCTTTTCTCAAAGTCTCCACGCCTCTGAATCCAGCACCCGGACAATTTTTTTACACCGTCAGGTTTCATATGCGTGTTCACTGGTTTTCTACTATGTATTCCGCAAGCTCCATATATGCCGCCGAACCTTTGCTGCTTTTGTCAAAGTACATTATCGGCATACCGAAACTCGGTGCTTCCGACAGTCTTACTCCTCTCGGGATCACAACCGGGAATACCTTTCTTGGAAAGAATTTCTTTACCTCCTGTACAACCTGCTGCGTAAGATTAAGTCTGCCGTCGTACATTGTAAGAAGTACACCTTCAATATCTATATAATTATTGAATCTGCGCTTGACTATCCTTACACTGTTCATAAGCTGTGACAAACCCTCGAGTGCATAGTATTCAGGCTGTATCGGTACAAGTATCGTGTCAGCTGCACAAAGAGCATTTGTCGTTATCAGTCCCAGCGACGGCGGACAGTCAATGAAAATGAAATCATATTCAGACTTCACAAGTGCAAGCGCATTCCTGAGCTTTGATTCCCTTTTTTCAATATCAGCAAGCTGAAGGTCAGCTGCCGCAAGCTCTATATTTGATGGTATGATATCGAGAGATTCATATTCCGTATGAAGTATAGCTTCCTCAGCCTTGACTCCCTCTATGAGAATATCATAGGAAGAATACTTGATCTGTCTTTTATCTATGCCCACTCCGCTTGTTGCATTTCCCTGCGGGTCAACATCAACAAGCAGACATCTTTTTCCGAGCTTGCCGATTCCTGCACTGACATTAACGGCTGTCGTTGTTTTTCCGACTCCGCCCTTCTGATTTGTCACTGCTATTATTTTTCCCATATACATTCCTCCGAATCTGAGGTTTTTTCGTTTCCTTCTGTAACAGTCCGATGTTTCACATGAAACAATTTTACCGGACTACAAATAATATTATATCAAATTTAATACAATAATTAAATAGCTATCTGCAATTTATTTGATTTTTTTATTATTATAAAGCAAAACCGTTTTTCTTGACAGACAAAAATACAATGGCCGGACCAACAATTCTGCGGTCCGGTCACTGTACTATGTTTTGGAAATATGGGTTCTTCCTTATAATCTATGCTGTTTTTGGTCTGATAGGTTCGCTGTCGCCCTTGTTTTTCGGGATCCTTACCTTATATTCTATATAATCCTCTGTTTCTGTCTGGCTTGTCACAGCATCTATTCCTGTCGAGCGGATCGATTCCACCGCCTTATTTATTGTATTCTCAAGTATTTTGATATCCTTGATAACAAGTCTGGTTTTCTGATTTTTGATCCTGTCCTTATTTTTGCCTGAAAGAACGGTATCTATGTATCTTTCAGACTGTGTAACATTAAGTCCCTTTGTAATGATCTCTCCGAGAACAAGCCTTCTTGTCACAGAATCATCAAGTCTGAGCAAGGCTTTTGCATGACGCTCTGTCAGACGGTATTTCTGAATAATATCCTTTTCTTCAGACGTAAGCAAAAGCAGATTCAGTTTATTTGCAATTACCGTCTGTTTTATTCCAAGCCGTCTTGAAACATCAAGCTTTGACAGATTATATGTTTTCATCAATCTGTCTATTCCCTCTGCTTCCTCAAAGAAATTGAGGTCACATCTTTGAAGATTCTCGATCAGAGAATACTGATCTGCCTGACTGTCTGTGCAATTAAGAATTATACACGGCACCTTCCTGCTTCCGCACATTGCAGCAGCCCTGAGTCTGCGTTCGCCTGCAATAAGCTCAAATTCCTCCTTACTTACTCTCCTGACAGTAAGCGGCTGAAGAATACCATTCATCTTTATGCTCTGTGCAAGCTCTTTCATCTCCTGTGCAGAATAAAGCTTACTGCCCTGAAAATGGCAGGGTCTTATTCTTACAATCGGGATATCGTATATTCTTCTTCTGTCGATACCGATATTTAAAAGCACATTCGTCACTCCCTTCATGTCAATATAATAACATAACATTTCTGCAGCTTCTGTCAAAGTATGTCAGCTGCATAATATTTCTTACACTCTGAAAATTACAGATATTATCTCCTGACAACTCTGTGAGATAAATTTGCAAAAATAATAATTGTGATGATTTTACTCAGGTTTTCAACATTTTTTAACTTCGCAGATCAACACATTCAACCATGATGTGAAAGTGAGTATAATCATCAAAAAACCTTTTATTAATCAGTGTTTTTCATTAACAGAATTTTTTTTGAAACGGGCATAAAAATAAAGTTTTCAACATCGTATTTTTCAAATGTTGAAAACTTTACTGCTTTTCTGTTGATTAAATTTTCAATCCTGTCAGATCGGATTTTTATTGATTTTCTGTCCTCTTCTCGGATACTTTTCCGGAGTCGGCCTGATTTTTGAAATATATATAAGAGTTCTGCTGCTGCCGTCCGGAAGAAGAAATCTTTCAGAGTTTTCAACTTTTCCTCCAAGAATGTTGAAAGCTTTTTCAGCTGCTTCAATTTCATTCTCAGCATCAGGACCTTTAAGCGAAATAAAAGCTCCGCCGCCTTTTACATAAGGCAGACAGTATTCGCAAAGAGCAGGAAGATTTGCAACTGCTCTTGAAACTGCAAGATCAAATTTTTCTCTGTACTCCGGTTTTCTTGATCCTTCCTCAGCTCTGCTGTGTACAAGCTCAGCACTTATACCTATCTGTCTGCAAACCTCGTCAAGAAAAACAAGTCTTTTGTTAAGACTGTCCAGAAGAGTCAGCTCTATATCCGGACGCATTATTTTCAGCGGAACTCCGGGAAAACCGGCACCTGTTCCGATATCGATTACCCTGCCCTTAACGTCATAGTATTTCAGCAGGGAAATACTGTCTATAAAATGCTTTACTGCAATACCCTCGTCATCGGTAATTGCTGTAAGATTCATTTTTTCATTCCACTGCTGAAGCAATGAGGCATATTTTTCAAACTGCTCAATCTGCTGCTGTGTTATTAAAATATTATTTTCCGAACACCAGCTTTTAACTGATTCATTGATAATCTTCACTCTTTACACTCCTGTTTACTTCTTATTTTTCAGAGTTGACAGATAAATTACAAGCACAGAAATATCAGCAGGACTTACTCCTGAAATGCGGCTTGCCTGTCCGATACTTTCAGGGCGTACCTTATTAAGCTTTTCTCTTGCTTCAAGTCTCAGACCGTCAATCGTACTGTAATCTATATCAGCCGGAAGAATCTTTGATTCCAGTCTGCGAACCTGATCAATAATAATAAGCTGACGCTTGATATATCCTTCGTATTTTATCTCGATTTCTACCTGCTCAAGAACATTTCTGTCTGTTTCTGTCCTTGTTTTATCCACTTGAGCAAGAACCTCATAATTCAGCTCGGGCCGCTTTATCAGCTCTGCAAGTCTGACACCCGTTCTGATTTCAGAAGTATTCCTTTCCCTGAGAATGCTGTTGATTTCTTCAGACGGCGAAATAACAGTCGTCCTTACTCTTTCAAGCTCAGCATTGATATGCTCAAGCTTTTCCTGATATCTGTTCCATCTGTCGTCACTGATAAGTCCGATCCTTCTTCCTGTCGGAGTCAGTCGGACATCTGCATTATCCTGACGAAGAATAAGTCTGTATTCACTTCTTGAAGTCATCATTCTGTACGGGTCATTACAGCCCTTTGTTACAAGATCATCAACAAGTGTACCGATATATGAACTTGCCCTGTCAAGTATCATAGGTTCCCTGCCCTGAATTTTAAGTGCAGCATTCACACCTGCCACAAGTCCCTGAGCAGCAGCTTCTTCATAGCCTGAGCTTCCGTTGAACTGACCTGCACCGTAAAGACCGGAAAAATCACGGAATTCAAGTGTACGGTTCATCTGTATCGGATCAGCACAAAAATATTCGATAGCATATGCCGGACGCATTACAATACAATTTTCAAGACCTTTTATTGTATGATAAAAATCAAGCTGAACATCTTCCGGAAGAGATGACGACATTCCCTGAATATACATTTCCTCAGTATCAAGACCGCATGGCTCGATAAAAAGCTGATGTCTGGGCTTATCAGAAAAACGCACGATCTTGTCCTCAATACTCGGACAATAACGCGGACCTATGCCCTCAATTTTTCCGCTATACATCGGAGATCTGGAAATATTATCAAGAATAACCTTCCTGGTTTTGTCATTTGTCCAGCTGACATAACATTTAACCTTGTTTTCGCCCGGATCAGTTGTATCATAGGAAAACGGAACTATCGGATCATCTCCGCTTTGTTCTTCAAGATCAGTAAAATCGATACTTGAGCGAAGAACCCTCGCCGGTGTACCTGTTTTGAAACGGCGGATAATCATGCCCATTTTTTCAAGAGAATCAGGCAGATATTTTGCCGGAAACATACCATCAGGACCGCTTTCATAGGACACATCACCAACATAGATTTTTCCGCCGAGATATGTACCTGTTGCAAGAATCACAGCCTTAGCCTTGTACTGAGCCTCGAGTCTTGTAGTAAGCACCCACATTCCATCACTGTCTTTTTCAAGCTCAGTGATTTCAGCCTGTCTGAGTTCAAGATTTTCCTGTAATTCAAGAGTATGTTTCATTCTGGCACTGTAAGCTCTTCTGTCTATCTGAGCTCTCAGAGAATGTACAGCCGGGCCTTTCCCCTTATTAAGCATTCTGCTCTGGAGAAAACATTCATCAGCCGCCTTACCCATTTCACCACCGAGAGCATCAATTTCCCTTACAAGATGTCCCTTTGCAGTTCCGCCGATCGAAGGATTGCAGGGACAATTTCCGACAGCGTCCATATTAATAGTAAACACTCCTGTTTTGCAGCCAAGCCTTGCTGAAGCGAGACCGGCTTCAATTCCCGCATGACCTGCACCGATAACAGCCACATCAAATTCTTCTGCTAAAAATTTCATTCATCTCATTCCTTTTTGACTTAAACAAATATTATCAAACTGCCCACACAGGCAGAAATAATCAGCCTTATATATTATAAAACATTATCACTGAATTGTACAGTAAAACAGATATTTAATTACCCTAATTATCAAATACTTTTTCAAAAATCATAACTGACCTATAATATAAATGTTAACTAATCAGGCATATGTGAGATAAATATTTTCCTTAAATTGCCATAAACGTTTTCGCATAATTATCAATAATAATCCTTCTAATCAGAAAAAGAAGCAATTCATTTATAACACACGTTATATTAGTCTTGTAATATTAATTTAAATATTAAAGTTTAGGTCAAGCCTTTTCAAAGGCTTGCGGGGTCCAGGGGCAGAGCCCCGGCGGGGTTTGGGGCGGAGCCCCGGCGGGGTTTGGGGCGGAGCACCAATGTAACAAGCAAAACGGAAATCAGATGTTTCACATGAAACAATAGCGAATGATCC
>ONRO01000150.1 GCA_900320235.1 uncultured Eubacteriales bacterium | reverse complement strand
GTATATATTAAGTCCGCTTGTTATTAAAACTGACTGCAGATTGTTATGCATTCTTTCATGACAGACAATCCGCATCAGCTGAAATATCCGGTATCATCTTTTATGGGTATTCTGTTCAGAATGCCTGAGGATTATCCGGAATGTAAAACCGGCTATTATTTAAGCAAATATAAGGAGGATTTTATTTATGTCTGTTACTTTAAGTGATAAGCATCTGAAGGAATTTATAAACGAGGAGGAATACACCGCTATTGCTCCGCAGATCGCGGCTGCACATGAACTGCTGCACAATAAGACCGGTCTTGGCAATGATTTTACAGGTTGGGTTGATCTTCCGGTTGACTATGATAAGGAAGAATTTGACAGGATCAAAAAGGCTGCCGAAAAAATCAAAGGCAATACTGATGTTTTTGTAGTAATAGGTATCGGCGGATCATATCTTGGTGCAAGAGCAGCTATCGAGTTCCTTAAATCCCCGAATTATAACGCTCTGAAAAAGGATACACCTGATATTTACTTTACAGGTAATTCTATCAGTTCAACAGCACTTGCTGAGCTTCTTCAGATCTGTGAGGGCAGAGATGTTTCAATCAATATGATCTCAAAGTCCGGAACAACAACAGAGCCTGCAATCGCTTTCAGAGTATTCAGAGAGCTTCTCGAGAAAAAGTACGGCAAGGAAGGCGCAAAGGAAAGAATCTTCTGCACAACAGATAAGGCAAAGGGTACACTCAAACAGCTTGCAGACCGTGAGGGATATGAAACATTTGTTGTACCGGATGATGTAGGCGGACGTTTCAGCGTTCTTACAGCAGTAGGACTTCTTCCGATCGCAGTATCAGGCGCAGATATAGATGCACTTATGCAGGGCGCAGCTAAGGCAAGAGAAGAACTTATGAGCACTGATCTTAGTGCAAATGACTGCTATAAATATGCAGCAGTAAGAAATATCCTTTATAGAAAAGGCAAGAGCATTGAGCTTCTTGTAAGCTATGAGCCTTCATTCACACTGATGAACGAATGGTGGAAGCAGCTGTTCGGCGAAAGCGAGGGCAAGGATCAGAAGGGTCTGTTCCCTGCAAGCGTGGTTTTCTCAACAGACCTCCACTCAATGGGACAGTTCATTCAGGACGGAACAAGAACAATGTTTGAAACAGTTGTTCAGATAGACAAGCCGAAGTATGAGATCACGATCGGAACAGATCCTGAAAATGTTGACGGACTTAACTTCCTTTCAGGTAAAACAGTTGATTTCGTAAATAAGAAGGCTTTCGAGGGAACAGTGCTTGCTCATACAGATGGAAAAGTACCGAACGTTGTTCTCAATATAGCAGACCAGAGCGAGGGAGAGCTTGGCTATCTGATTTACTTCTTCGAGAAGGCATGCGCAATCAGCGGATATACACTCGGAATCAATCCGTTTAACCAGCCCGGCGTAGAGAGCTATAAGAAGAATATGTTTGCTCTTCTGGGCAAGCCCGGATATGAGGATCAGAAGGAAGCTCTTGAGGCAAGACTTAAATAAAATATAATTATTTGTTAAAACGGTTGACAGTTGGTCAAATATAATATAAAATAAATATAGTATAAATAATTTTTTATGCAAAGGATAAGCCGCGTAGGCGGTGATAACTTTACAAGGAGGCAAAAATTATGGTTAAACTTATTGTCGGTAAAAAAGGTACAGGCAAAACAAAGAAACTTATTTCACTTGCAAATGAAGCTGTGGAGTCATCAAACGGAAATGTAGTTGTAATAGAAAAGGGCTCAAAGCTTACTTATGATGTTACACATAAGGCTCGTCTTATTGATACAGAGCAGTATTCTATTTCCGGATATGAAGTATTCTTCGGATTCCTTAGCGGTCTTTGTGCAGGAAACTACGATGTTACAGATGTTCTCGTTGATTCAACATTCAAAATCGGCGGACAGAATATCGAAGAATTCTCTGCATTTATTGAAAAGATCAATACACTTGCAGCAAAAACTGACACACAGTTTACATTCCTTGTATCTGCCGATGAAAGTGAGCTTCCTGAAAGCCTTGCAGCGGTTTCAGAGAAAGTCTGATCATATGAAAAAAAGATCATAAGATGTTATGAGGAGGCAAAAACGCTTCCTCATAACTTTTTGTTGTAAAAAAAGGCAGTAAAAAGAGAAAATTTCAAAAAAAGTTATTGACAAAACAAACGAATACAATTATAATAATGTATGGCGTGTTGATAACGGAGAATTATCTCCATTTAATAAAAAGTCGGGGTGAGGGATAATGATTCTTGAATTAAAGAAGGTATTTCTTAACGAGAATGAGAGTATCTCAGTCACGACAGAAGCTGATCTGACATCTGAATCCGATAAAAGCGGCAGTTTTCCGGAAAAGGTAAAGGCTGAAATAACGGTGACAAATCATGCAGGAATGGTCGTATATGAAGCACAGTGTAGTTTCAGATATGATTTTCTGTGTGCAAGATGTTATGAAAGCTTTGAAAGACAGCTCGCCTACAGGTTTAATCATATTCTCGTCACTGTACTTCCGGAGGAAGGCGGAGACGACTATATTGAAGCACCGGACTATATGCTCGATACTGATGCTTTGCTCAGAGATGATATTCTTTTGGAGCTTCCGTCAAAGTTCCTCTGT
>ONRO01000323.1 GCA_900320235.1 uncultured Eubacteriales bacterium | reverse complement strand
TGTCTGCACTGTACGAGGGTGACTTTTACGCATCCTGAAACGAGGGAGATAATAACAGTGCAGAGCGAAATAGATTTTTTTAAAGAATACGCAGCAGGCAGCACAGGATAAGGTGCTGTCTGTTTTTTTGTTCTTAAAACAGATCAGCAAGCATATATATTAATATATCACCGTAAAAGTCCTGCTGAGGAAGATACATAAAAAAGTTCTGACAATTATCAGAATATCCGGTTTCTGAATAATATATAGCATAAGAATACTCAAGAAAAACATTGAGTATCAGAGGTGTTGAACTTATTATCGGTGATTAAACCGTCGTAAGCGGGACAAAATAATATCAGCACTAAATCAAAAATTCGGAGCGTGAAAAGCTATGCTGATCAGAAGAGGAGATATCTATTATGCCGATCTGAGTCCGGTTGTCGGATCGGAGCAGGGCGGAGTACGTCCTGTGCTTATCATCCAGAACAATGTCGGAAACAAATACAGTCCAACCGTTATAGCAGCGGCGATAACAAGCCGGGGGACAAAGGCTGATCTACCGACACACATAAAATTATATGCAGACCAGAGTGGTCTATCGAAGGACAGTGTTGTATTGCTTGAGCAGATACGGACACTTGACAAGCAAAGGCTAAGAGAAAAGATGGGAACGCTTGATACATTTGACATGAACAAGATTGATCAGGCACTATCTGTAAGTTTCGGATTAGGAGCACAGCAGACCCACAAACAGGCAACATGACAAAAAGACAGGGAAACGGACAGAATAAAGGCATTTAAAAAGACTGCAAAAGACAAAATGTTCAGACGGAGAGTGATAAAATGATTGATGGGCGGAAAGAGCAAGCAAAGTGGGAACGAATGGATTTATAGAAGTTATGACGATCTTACAGAGCTGCTGAATTGGCAGGCGATTTAAAAAAGTTTCGCCAGCCTTTACAAAGGCTGCAGGGGGTCCAGCGGGGGCAGCGGGTGTTCAGTAAACACCGCTGCGAAGCAGCAGCACCGACCGAGCCGGCAGGCGAGACCCAGCGCCCCCGGTCGCCGACCGCAGTCGCCCGAAGGAAGTGCCATTGGAGTACGGCGAAATCCCCTGACGGCAATCCCTCTGCAAGGGGTGAATTCAAAAACAGGAATAATAAACTGCTTTTTCCGGATAGACTAAATCTGATGAAAAATCTGATTATAAAGGGAGCACAAGCTCTGTGCCGCCCTGGGAAAGAGGGCAGCAAAGGAAAGTGCAGAATTGCTCAAAGAAAATAGAAATATTGAAAAAGCCGGGGGGTGCATAAAAAGGTAAGTCGGCTACATTTTTCAAATTACTTATCGTCAGTCGATTTTGAGTGATCGTTGGCGGAGTGGTTACGCTTAATAGCTGTGGAAGTCGGCTTGCCTGAGAAAAATAGACTCGGGAATCAGGTGGAAAAAGGGAGATTAGTTTTGTGTGAGCGTTGGCGGCTTGATGCGTTGAAAAAAGTTTGAGGTAAAACGACTGAAAAGATATACTGGAATGGTAACTGAAAGGAATATGATTGAGTAAGATGGTTCGTTAGACAAAAAAGATAAAACTTCACGTTTGATAATATTTTGGAAAGTGATGTGAACGCAGCTTGGGGGAATAGAGCTTGACGCATACTATATATCTTGATATTCTGTTTTGCGTGAATTTTATTATCGATTATATGATACTTGTAAGTGTCAAAAAATTTCTGTCGCTTGATTCAAGGCTGAGAAGACTGCTGCTTGGTGCAACAGCAGGAGGATTGTGCTCCTTTGTGATTCTTCTTCCGCCGCTGCCGTCCGGACTTTCAATAATAATAAGTCTTGCATCAGCCTGCTTTGTGATAGGCACCGCATTTGCTCCTTTAAACAGAAATGCTTTTTTTAAGGCAAGTGCTGCATTCTTTCTGATAAGCTTCGGATTCTGCGGAATAATGATGGCATTGTTTACGCTGTTTACACCTGAAGCAGTTGTAATAAGAAACGGCAGCGTATATATTGAAATTCCTCCGATAATGCTCGTGATCGCAACACTGTTTTGTTATGTGATATTAAGAGTGATAATGCGTATTACGGGTTCTGGAAAGCCTGAAAATATGGAGTGCAGCGTCAGAGTTAAATACAGAAGTCATGAAATAGCTTTTAAAGGCAGACTTGATACCGGGAATATGCTGAAAGAACCGTTTTCGGGAATGCCTGTGATAGTGTCAAAGCAGTCTGCATTTGCATGCGTTGATGATCTGATACTAAAATCAACAATGCGTGTTGTTCCGTATTCATCAGTCGGAGGAGAAGGACTGCTGTATGCTTTCAGACCCGAGGAAATAATTGTCATAAGCTCCGGAATAAAACACCGGGTCAGTGCATTTATTGCATTATGTGATGATGAAAAGATCGCAGGAGGAGTGGATGCTGTAATACCTTTTGAGCTGATAACATGAATAATCAAGACATGCAGCTGAATTTCAGCTGCAGCAGAAAGGAGAGGGCATTATGATAATGATAAAAAATCTTCAAGGTGAGCTTGTATCAACATTTTGCAGTCTGAAAAAGCTGGTGATCGGCAAGGAAGGAATCTACTACATAAACGGCCCGGAAACTCTTCCTCCGCCGCTGAGTGCAGATGAGGAAGGAAGAATATTTGAAAAGATAAATGCCGGAAAGGAAAAGGAACGTGAAAAGCTGATAACCCATAATCTCAGACTTGTAGTTTATATAGCAAAAAAATTTGAAAGCTCAGGCGTAAATGTGGAGGACCTTATTTCAATCGGAACAATTGGTCTTATAAAAGCAGTAAATACTTTCAGAACAGAAAAAAATATCAAGCTTGCAACATATGCTTCACGCTGTATAGAAAATGAAATTCTTATGTTCCTGCGAAAAAGCTCGCAGTATAAAAATGAAATATCAATTGATGAACCTCTGAATGTTGACTATGACGGAAATGAACTTCTTATTGCGGATATTCTCGGAAGTGAAAGCGATACCGTGAATGTGCGCATCGAAAAGCAGTCGGAACAGAGTCAGCTTCTCAGGGCCGTGAGCAGACTCGGAGACAGAGAACTGCTGATCATGGAGCTGAGATTCGGTCTGAACGGTAAAAAAGCTCATACGCAGAAACAGGTCGCAGATAAGCTCGGAATATCACAGTCATATATCTCAAGGCTTGAAAAAAAGATTATCCGCCGTCTGAGACATGAAATTACAGAGGAATGCAAGACCGCTTGAGAAATTTATGTTTATTATAATGCGGTATTCGTCTGAATACGATCTGAAAAGACCGGCAAAGATCTGAATTATCGTCAGGACAATGACAAAAAATAAGATGAGGGTAAAAAAAATAACAGCAATGTGCTGAAATAGAGAAAAACAATCGGAAATCGTTGACTTTTGGCGGTTTTGGGTTTATAATTCATACATCACAGCAATGGCGCTGTAGGTTGGAAAACTTTGACCTACGGCGTCTTTTTATTTAAATGCCGGAAGTGCGTTCTGCACTCCGTAAACAGATACGATATTATCAGAATGGGGAGTTTTTAAGTATGGTAAATGTACCTGAAATGTTTGGTTCTCTGGTCTTTAATGATGAAACAATGAAAAAGTACCTTCCGAAAGGAACTTATAAGGCACTTAAAAAAACAATTGAGGACGGAAAGCCTCTCGATATCGCTATTGCAAATATTGTGGCTCATGCAATGAAGGAATGGGCTATCGAAAACGGCGCAACCCACTATACACACTGGTTCCAGCCAATGACCGGTATTACAGCAGAAAAACATGACAGCTTTATCTCACCGACCGCAGGCGGCGGAGTAATTATGGAATTCTCCGGAAAAGAGCTTATCAAGGGTGAACCCGATGCATCAAGCTTCCCGTCAGGCGGAATCCGCGCAACCTTTGAGGCAAGAGGCTATACAGCATGGGACCCGACTTCTTATGCGTTTATCAAGGATGGTTCACTCTGTATCCCGACAGCTTTCTGTTCATATACAGGTGAGGCACTTGATAAAAAGACTCCTCTTCTGCGTTCAATGGAATGTATCAATACACAGGCACTGCGTGTACTCCGTGCTTTCGGCGATAACGAAACAACACATGTCAGTACAACAGTAGGTCCTGAGCAGGAATATTTCCTTGTGGATAAGAAGGTGTTCGACAAGAGAAAAGACCTCATCTACTGCGGAAGAACACTTTTCGGCGCAAGACCTCCGAAGGGTCAGGAACTCGACGATCATTATTTCGGCTCAATCAAACCCCGTGTTTCTGCTTTTATGAAGGATCTTGACGAGGCACTCTGGCAGTACGGAATCCTTGCAAAGACAAAGCATAACGAGGTTGCCCCTGCTCAGCATGAGCTTGCACCTATCTTTGATACAACAAATATCGCAACAGACCATAACCAGCTTACAATGGAAATTATGAAAAAGGTTGCTGAAAAGCACGGTCTTGTATGCCTGCTTCATGAAAAGCCCTTTGCAGGTGTCAACGGTTCAGGTAAGCATAATAACTGGTCAATGTCTACAAATACAGGCAAGAATCTTCTTGAGCCTACAAAGCATCCCAGACAGAATATTCAGTTCCTGACATTCCTTGCGGCTGTTATCAGGGCTGTTGACGAAAATCAGGATCTTCTCAGAATTTCTGTTGCAAGTGCAGGAAATGACCACAGACTCGGTGCAAATGAAGCTCCTCCTGCAATTATCTCAATGTATCTCGGCGACGATCTTACAGAGGTTCTTCATTCTGTACTCAGCGGTGAGGATTATACAGCAGACGGCAGACCGATTATGGAAACAACTGCTGAGGTTCTTCCCAATTTCACAAAGGATACATCTGACAGAAACCGTACTTCACCGTTCGCATTCACAGGCAACAAATTTGAATTCAGAATGGTCGGATCATCAGAAAATATTGCCTGTGCAAACTTTATGATAAATACAATGGTAGCTGATGTTCTTGAGGATTTTGCAGATCAGCTCGAAAAGGCTGAAGATGTAAATACAGCTGCTGAAGCTCTTATCAAAAAGACTGTCGAAGAGCACAGAAGAATTATCTTCAACGGAAACAACTATTCTGATGAATGGGTAATTGAAGCAGAAAAAAGAGGACTTCTCAACCTGCGTTCACTCCCCGAGGCACTTCCGCTCTATACAAGCAAAAAGAATATAGAGCTGTTTACAAAGCATAATGTTCTTACAGAGGTTGAACTTCGTTCAAGATGTGAAGTTCTTCTTGAAAAATATTCCAAGATCATCAATATCGAGGCTCTTACAGCTCTTGATATGGCCAAGAAGGATATCGTTCCGGCTGTTACATCATATATCAGGGATCTCGCTCAGACAGCAAGCCTTGTCAAGTCTGTTGATCCAGAGCTTGTTCCCACAGCAGAAACAGAGCTTCTTAAAAAGCTCAATAACCTTCTTAACTGCTTTGTAAAGAAAATCGATGCTCTCGATAAGGCGGTTGTAGGTGCAAAGGAAATCGAAAACGTAGCTGATAATGCGATGTATTTCAAGGAATCAGTCCTTTCTGCAATGCAGGAGCTTCGTGCTGTTGCTGATGAGATGGAAGCAAATATGTCTTCAAAGGCATGGCCTTATCCCTCATACGGCGCAATGCTTTTCAGCGTATGATAAACTGAATTATATTAAACGGCATATCACTGCTCTGCCGGGCAGCGGTATGCCGTTTTTGCTTTGTATCATTCTTAAATCAAGACGATATGTGAACAGAAAAACTGAGACAATAATGAACTGTAAACGGAAATAGAAAACAGAAATGTGCGGCAATAAACCAACTGACGGATAAAGTCAGAACCCAGGGAATAAAACAGAGCGGACTGTATACGCAGTGACACTGCAGAACTGACAGCGCAGGCACAGCTGACAAATAATTACGATTATTATATTGTTAAAATAATGAAAGTATGATAAACTATATTTAAAGAGTATGATTATTCAGCGGAAAGGAGTGAGTACCCTGGACAGAAATACCAAGATCGTTAAGCTGAAGCTTGATATTATTTTCAAAAGAATTTTCGGTGATGAGAATAATAAGGATATTATAATATCGTTTGTTTCATCCCTTCTTGAGATACCACAGAGCAGTATACAATCTGTGACTATAAATAATGTTGAGCTTGCACCTGAATATCTCGATCAGAAATTCAGCAGACTTGATCTGAAAATGGTTATTGACAACAGGATAGTCAATATAGAAATGCAGGTCAACAGCGAGCCGGATTTCAAGGACAGAACTTTATACTACTGGTCAAGGATATACAGCGATGAGCTTCACTCCGGAGATGAATATGCGGAGCTGAAGCAGACAATATGTATTAATATCATCAATTTTGATCTGTTTGATTCTAAGGAATATCATTCACATTTTGTGATCTCCGAAAAGGACAGGGGAGAGATACTGACGGACAAATTTTCTATTCATTTCTTTGAATTAAAGAAGATAAAAAATGCTTCTTCGGATAATAAGCCTATGAAGGAATGGCTCAGACTGATAAATGCGGAAACGGAGGGTGATCTTATGGATATCCAGAAGGAAACAAAAATCCCCGAGGTACATCAGACAATAGTAAAGCTCAGAGAACTCAGCGCAGACGATAAGCTCAGGCAGGAAGTATATTACAGGGAAAAAAGACTCCATGATGAGGCATCAGCACTCAATAATGCCAGAAGAGAAGGAATAGAGCTCGGCAGAGTTGAAGGAATAGAACTTGGCAGAGCTGAGCAGATGGATGCTATTATCAGAAATATGCGGAAAAACGGTCTGACAGAAGATCAGATAAGGAAATACATTGGTGAAGAGTAGTATTTCTAAAACATTAAAAGATGTTTAAAGCAGGGGATAAATAATATTGTCCCTTGCTTTTTTTGTTCTGAAAAAAATATTAAAAAATGCTGTAAAAGATAGTATCCGTGAGAATTTCAGAGAATATGAGAGATTTTATATTATAATCAGAATATTTTTGACTTTTTCTGACTTTGACTTTTTCTGACCTACATAATATAATTTGGTTACAAGGTCAGAGAAAGTCAGAGAGTGACGGAGAGGAAGTGACAAATATGAAAATGAGTGATCTTGTAGCACAGTATATTATTCGTATGCTTGATGAAACTCACGGAAGCTGCGAGATAAAAAGAAACGAGCTGGCAAGTGCTCTGGGCTGTGTGCCGAGTCAGATCAATTATGTGATAACCTCAAGGTTTACTCCTGAGCAGGGATATATCGTTGAAAGCCGTCGCGGCGGAGGAGGATATATCCGGATAATAAGAGTTGAAACTGACAAGCGGGTTGCAATGATGCATATAGTTAATTCAGTAGGCGACAGTATTTCGGCATTATCGGCGGGAGCGATACTTGGTAATCTTGTCGAAAGAAATATGATAGACGAATATGATTACGCAATGATCACCTCTGCACTTTCAGATAAGGCATATTGCTGTATACCGCAGGAAAGCCGTGACACACTAAGAGCAGCGATACTGAAAAATATGCTTATTACCCATGTTATGATGAAATAAAAAGCTGCAAATCAAAAAAACAAGGAGGAAACACTATGTTATGTCAATCATGTGAAAAGAGACAGGCTTCGACCCATATAAAAACAATTCTGAACGGAGAGCTCAGAGAATTTGATCTTTGTCCTGAATGTGCTGCAAAGCTTGGATATGGTTCATTTTTCAATAATTTCGGTTTTGATATTGACAAGCTTTTCGGAAGCTTTATGGACAGCAATGAGGGAAGAAAGAAAACAAAGCGCTGCAATTTCTGTGGGTCATCGTTTGATGAGATTGCAAAAACAGGCAAGGTCGGATGTGCACATTGCTATGAGGAATTCTATGATGAGCTTCTTCCGTCAATAAGAAGGATCCACGGTCGTACAAATCATACGGGTAAACTTGCAAGAAGTGCAGGCACAGAGGTCAAGGTCAGGAATGAGATCACTAAATGTAAATATGAGCTTGAGCAGGCAATAAAAACGCAGGAATTTGAAAAGGCTGCGGAGCTTCGTGACAAGATCAAGGAGCTTGAAAAGAATATCGGCAGCGAGCAGAATGCATGAAGGGGGCGGCTATGATGAAAGAACCTGTAAATGAACGCAAGGATATCAGCGATGTAGTTATAAGCACAAGAATCAGATTTGCAAGAAATCTCAGGGATTATCCTTTTCCCGGCAGACTGAGCGAAGATTCAAAAAGACGTGTTGCAGCGACTGTCCGTGAGGCAGCTCTCGGAGGACACAGCGCATTGTCCGGAAGATTCAGATATATCCAGATGTCGGAGCTTACTCAGGAGGAGGCAGTATCACTTGTTGAAAGACATCTTGTAAGCCCTGAATTCATCTCGGAAAGACAGGGCAGAGGTCTTCTTCTGCTTGATGACGAATCTGTAAGCATAATGATCAATGAGGAGGATCATATCCGTATTCAGGTGATCCGTCCGAATATGGATCTTGACGGAGCGTTTGATCTGGCTGATAAGATCGATACTCTGTTTGACGAGCAGCTTAATTTTGCTTTTAATGATAAGCTTGGTTATCTGACTCAATGCCCGACTAATATCGGTACCGGAATGAGGGCTTCACTTATGCTTCATCTTCCGGCATTGAAAGAAAGCGGTGCAATGGGAAAGATCACTTCCTCGCTTTCAAAGCTTGGACTTGTGCTCAGAGGAATATACGGCGAGGGAACAGACGCAAACGGCTCGGTTTATCAGCTTTCAAATCAGGTGACCCTCGGTATTTCAGAAAAGGAAGCGATCAGTAACCTTCACGATATTTCAATGCAGCTTATTGCACAGGAAAGAGAAGCAAGAAAAGCTCTCGCTGGAAATATAGCTGTGCTTGATACAGTATACCGTGCTTTCGGTACTTTGAGATATGCAAAGCTTCTCGGAAATGATGAATGTATGCAGCTGCTTTCACTGCTTCGGTTTGGTGTTGAGATGGGAGTATTTGAAAATATAGATTTCGACACGATAAATCACCTTATGATCGAGGTACAGCCGGCAACGCTTATGAAAAATATCGG
>ONRO01000210.1 GCA_900320235.1 uncultured Eubacteriales bacterium | reverse complement strand
TTTATTCTTAATAGTCTTTGATTTTTCCATAATAACCGCCCCGGATTACTTTTTTAAGGCTGTCTTGTTTCCAGGACAGCCTTAATGATTATTATATTATTAATTTCTTTCCTTTTTGAATGTGATCACAAGCAAAGCGGACAATGCAATTACTATCATAAATACCATAGCTATGCCGTTACTATTGTCTGAAGTTGCAAAGGTATCATCACCGGAAGTCGGGTTACTCTCAGAAACTGTATCAGCCGTTTCAACTTTGCTTTCCGGTTTATTCTTTCCGGTTTCTTCACTCATTTCCACTTTATTCTCTTTGATTTCTGATACTTCAGATTGTTCTGAAGTATCAGTGCCTGATCCATCTGCCTCATCCGGACTTTCAGTCTGTTCAGATGAATTGATAGTATCTGACATATCATAGAGTATTGTCATACCATTGCTGAATCTGTAATATGCACACAATGCATAGAATGCCTGTGCGGTAGAGTATTTGTTCGATTCTGCACCGACAATATGAGAAAAAGTTCCTTCACCTGTATTATAAAAACTTTTTAAAGCATCAAGAGCACTTTTTCCGTTTTTAATAAATCTATTGTCCTTATCTGAATCTATACCAACAGATGAGAGAGCTGTAACAACCTGAGCTGTACTTTCGCAGTTTTCTGATCCATACGAAGAATATGTTCCATTCTCATTCTGTACATCTGAAAGAAGAGAAATAGCCTTGTCAACTGCTTGTGTTGTTTTATTATTATTCTTACTGTTATAATAAGGTGCGAGTGCCTGAATAACCATTCCTGTCATATCCGGATCATAAACATTTCCATAGAATGTCCAGCCGCCATCTTCAAGCTGTGAAGAAAGAATATAATCAACTAATTTTTCAGCTGATGACTGTCTGTCTTTTTCTCTTGGTACCGCATTAAGCGCTATCAAAGCATATACAGCACCATTTATTCCCTGCTTTTGTGCAAATTCAGGATCAGAATATGTATCTGTATATTCATCATCATAAAAAGATGAATATTCAGGTCCGAAAGAATCGGCTACGATTGAATATTTTGCGTAATCAGTCGCATTTACTGGCGGATTATCTGAAATATATGTTTTCAGCTTTTCCATGTATTCATCTTTGTCATTTTTTTCAAGCATATTGAGTCTTGAAAGAGTCATAAGCTCCCATTCATTTCCCGGTACAAGATAATCATTGCTTTTAATCTGTTCAGTTACTTCTTTTATTATATTATCAGTACTGATCAGATCAATATTGTCACTCTGAGAACTGCTGTCATCAGAACTTTCATCAAGAACGCTGCTTTCAGACTGTTCACTTGACTGTTCGGTTTCTTCTACTGAAACATTGACAACATAGACTGTTTCACTGACTCCTTCCGGCATCCATGAATGCCATGAAGCATGTCCCACTCCTACATATAGCTTATCACCGTTACTAACGGGAATATCCTCAGTTCGCTTATAATCATTATTTTCTTCCGGAGTATAGGCATCCTTATATATCTTGAATCTGTAATTCTTATTTTCAGCAGTCGGTGTAAGTCTTACATTATTTGTACCTTCAGAGAGAGAAAGACTGAATGTTGTGTCATCAATCGATTCAATACTTCCGGAATTGCTTTCAAGACTTTTAAGCTTTGTACTGGTATTATTGAAATCCGAACCGATATCAACTCCCCAATTCATTGAATAGGAAAAGCATATTTCGTCACCATTTTCTATTGTTCCGTCTGATTTCTTAAATGTAGTTATTCCGCCATTTCCATACCAGTCATCAAAACCAATCATCCATCCTCCCATGCCTTCAGCAGAAACACCATTTATCTCTGTGATATATCCTGTATCGGCACCGGTCTGAGTATAGCCTTCCTCTGACATAAGGTCCTTGAAAAGGGAAACCGCAGTAGAATCTTCTTTTAAATCAACCCATTTATCAACAAGCGTACCTGTCCAGGCAGCTTTTTCTCCAGTAAATGTATTGTTTTCTACAACTATCCTTACTTGCTCTTTTCCTTCGTCAGCATAAACAGCAAATGGAATAGCAGATGATACAACTGCTGCTGCCAGAATGCATGACATAACCTTAATTTTCTTCTTCATCGTTTTTCCTCCGATCAGTTTCTGAAAGATTTTTATTCATGGATTTGTTTCTTTGCTTTCTTAACTTTTTACTTCTTTCTCTTTTCAGCCTGCTTTTTTCAGCAGCTGATACTTCAGACGCTTTTTTTAAACCAGCAGCCTCAAGTGCTCTTGGCCAGGGTCCGAGCTTCTGCTTGATAAAGCATACCTCGGAATCTGAAAAATCGCTTTTTATGGGAAGTCTTTTCAGCATTTCAGCTTTGTTCCGCAAAAGAGAAACAGCAATTTCAGTTTTCGACAAATTCTCCATAATACCACCAAATAAAAAAGCTTTCTTTAATTTATAATAAAGAAAGCACAACTGAACGGACAACAAAGAGAAGCCCTGACGATAAACCTCAGAAGTTTCGCCACGGATACTGTCATTCGATCGGCTGCACTTCTTCATCGCCCAAGCTTGCATTACCATTACGGAGGAAGTATTCTGACTTATGACGTTCAGTCAATCACAGTAATGACGGTTGTCCCGGATTTTCACCGGATTCCCAATTACCTACTCGGAAATATCCTTTCGCACCTCTGTAAAAACATAATTATTCTTTTATACTTTAAAATATAACATATTTTTTATTCAATGTCAAGATGACCCGGCGCGGCAGCATGACGCTGCAACCTTGATTCACGCCTTTTGTAGCCTGAAAAAGTTTTTCGCCGGCACCTTCCGGTTTTTTGAGTCTGAACTGCTGATATCCTTTCTGCCCAAAAACTCCCAGAATTATTTTACACAAATCCCAGGCAACGTGACGCGCCTTGAGGAATTGACAACATGGTACAACTTTGATACATAATCGCAACGTATACGCTGCGCTATGACCTGTGGAATTCTGTTGTACTCCCGCGGATTTTTTTCCTTTTTCATTTTAATATTATGAGCTATCTGAGATTTTTTAAAACAACCTGATATATTATCAGACAAACTGGTTTTTTCATTTTCTTGTATTCTTTTATGTTTCAGTATTTAAATACATTGATTACTCTTCATTATTTCATTGAATACAAATTACATTTGTGATATAATATAAAAGCAATATGATCAGCTGAATAACCTGTAATAGTGTTTATAATAATTTGTTTTTTGGAGGGATAATAATGAAAACAAAAAAAACAGTAAT
>ONRO01000195.1 GCA_900320235.1 uncultured Eubacteriales bacterium | reverse complement strand
ATAAGCGATGAAGGCGAACTTATCGCTGAAGAAGGCGAGTTCATCTCCAAGGAAAGAGCTATGGAGATCGAAAACATGGGTATCACTGTTGCTTACGTCAGACCGCAGGCAAACTTCGGCGAGGAACAGCTTGATGAAGTAAAGATCATTTCAAACGGTATGGTCGATATTTCAAAATATGTTTCGTTCGATGCAGATGCAGAATGCGGTATCAATGAAAAGGTGCGCTGGTGTATACTCAAAGAAATCCTTGCACTCGGTCTTGATGAGGACGATCTCAAAGCTGAGATCAGAAAAAACAAGGACGCTCTTATTCCCAAACACATTATCGTTGATGATATCTATTCAACAATCAACTATATGCTCACTCTTTCACATGGTATCGGTACAACAGACGATATCGACCATCTCGGAAACAGAAGAATCCGCTGCGTAGGCGAACTTCTTCAGAATCAGTTCCGTATCGGCTTTACAAGACTCCAGAGAGTTATCACAGAAAGAATGACTTCACAGGCTCAGGATTATGATCATATCGATCCCAAGGCTCTTATCAATATCCGTCCTGTAACCGCTGCAATCAAGGAATTCTTCGGTTCTTCCCCGCTCTCACAGTTCATGGACCAGAATAACCCTCTTGCAGAACTTACACACAAAAGACGTCTTTCAGCTCTTGGTCCCGGCGGTCTTTCAAGAGACCGTGCAGGATTTGAGGTGCGTGACGTTCACTATACACATTACGGCCGCATGTGCCCTATCGAGACTCCTGAAGGTCCTAACATCGGACTTATCTCTTATCTCGCAACCTTCGCTAAAATCAATGAGTACGGCCTGATCGAGGCTCCTTACCGCAAGGTGGACAAGGAAACAGGCGTTGTTACAGATCATGTTGATTATATGACAGCTGACATGGAGGATAACTTCATCGTCGCTCAGGCAAATGAACCCCTCGATGAGGAAGGTCATTTCGTGAATGCAAAAATCGTCGGCAGACACCGTGATGAATTCGTCGAAGTTCCCAGAGAACAGGCTGACTATATGGACGTGTCTCCGCGAATGGTTGTTTCAGTCGCTACTTCAATGATCCCATTCCTTGAAAACGATGACGCAAACCGTGCTCTCATGGGATCAAACATGCAGCGTCAGGCTGTGCCGCTTCTCGTTACAGAATCTCCTATCGTCGGCACAGGTATGGAATATAAGGCAGGCGTTGACTCCGGCGTTTGTATCCTCTCCGAGGAAGACGGCGTTGTTAAATACGTCAGTGCAAATGAGATCAAAGTTGAATATGACTCAGGCAGAATCCAGACCTTTGAAGTTACTAAGTTCATGCGTTCAAACCAGGGTACATGTATCAATCAGGTTCCGATCGTTGACGTTGGTCAGCGCGTTGTCAAGGGTGAAGTCCTTGCAGACGGTCCTGCTACCCATAACGGTGAGATATCACTCGGTAAGAATGCTCTCATCGGCTTTATGACATGGGAAGGTTATAACTACGAGGACGCAGTTCTTCTTAATGAAAAAATAGTCCGTGATGATGTTTATACCTCAATCCATATTGAGGAATATGAAACAGAAGCAAGAGATACAAAGCTCGGACCTGAGGAAATTACCAAAGAAATCCCGAACATCGGTGAGGATCAGCTTCGTGACCTCGATGAAAATGGTATTATCCATATCGGTGCCGAGGTTCATTCGGGTGATATCCTCGTAGGTAAGGTTACTCCCAAGGGAGAAACAGAGCTTACTGCTGAAGAAAGACTTCTGCGTGCTATCTTCGGCGAAAAATCAAGAGAAGTTAGAGATACCTCTCTTCGTGTTCCCCACGGTGAATACGGTATTATCGTAGATGTAAAAGTATTCAATAAAGAAGACCCCGACAGCGAACTTTCTCCGGGCGTCAATAAGGTTGTACGCTGCTATATCGCACAGAAGCGTAAGATCCAGGTCGGCGATAAGATGGCTGGCCGTCACGGTAACAAGGGTGTCGTTTCAAGAATCCTTCCTGAGGAAGATATGCCTTTCCTCCCCGACGGCAGACCGCTTGATATCGTGCTTAACCCCCTCGGCGTTCCTTCACGTATGAACATCGGTCAGGTGCTTGAGGTCCATCTCGGATATGCAGCAAGAGCTCTCGGCTGGAAGATCATGACTCCTGTATTTGACGGCGCTCATGAGCAGGATATTTTCCAGTGCTTCCGTGACGCAGGAATCAGTGAGGACGGTAAGATCCGTCTGAAAGACGGCCGTACAGGTGAATATTTCGATAACCCGGTTACAGTCGGTTACATGTATTATCTTAAACTGCATCACCTTGTTGATGATAAGATACATGCACGTTCCACCGGTCCCTACTCCCTTATCACACAGCAGCCTCTCGGCGGTAAAGCTCAGTTCGGCGGTCAGCGTTTCGGTGAGATGGAAGTATGGGCACTTGAAGCATACGGCGCAGCTTATACACTTCAGGAAATACTTACAGTAAAATCCGATGACGTTGTCGGAAGAGTAAAGACCTATGAGGCTATCGTAAAAGGACAGAATATTCCGAAGCCGGGTATTCCTGAATCCTTTAAGGTACTTATCAAAGAGCTTCAGTCACTTGCTCTTGATATCAAGGTCTATGACAAGGAAGGCGCAGAAATTGATCTTGAGGCAGATCTTGACGATGATGTAATTCCGGACAACAATCTTCTCGACGAAAAGAGCATTATGGTCGAGGGTGATGATGAGGGTTATACCTATCAGGACGAAAACGGCGAAGCCGAGGAAGCTCCCGAGCCTGATGAAGACGATTTCCTCAGCGCAGTTTCAGATGATGTTAATGATCTTTCCGATATGGGAGATTTCTCTGATCTGGGCGACTCAGACGACGACTTATTTTAATCGAAAGGGGAATACCGACTGATGGAATTTAATGAATTCAGTTCTATAAAAATCGGCCTTGCTTCACCTGAAATGATGAGAAAGGAAACAAAAAAGACTATCATCAACGAACAGGGCGAGGAAGAAGAAGTTGTGATCAAGGGCTGGTCATACGGCGAAGTCACAAAACCCGAAACCATCAACTACCGTACACTCAAGCCTGAAAAGGACGGTCTGTTCTGCGAGGCTATCTTTGGTCCGACAAAGGACTGGGAATGTCACTGCGGTAAATATAAAAAGATTCACTACAAAGGCAGAGTCTGCGAAAAATGCCACGTTGAAATAACCAAATCAAAGGTTCGCCGTGAGCGTATGGGGCATATCGAGCTTGCAGCTCCTGTTTCCCACATCTGGTACTTCAAGGGTATACCTTCAAGAATGGCTCTCATGCTTGACGATATTACTCCGAGAAATCTTGAGCAGGTTCTTTACTTTGCAAAATATATTGTAACTTACGTTAAGCCTGATTCACTCGCAGAACGTGAGATCAAAAAGCAGCAGATACTCTCTGAGGCTGAATATAAAGAATATGAAAAGAAATACGGCAGCGATTTTGAAGCTATGATGGGTGCAGAGGCCGTTCAGAAGCTCCTTTCTGAAATCGACCTTGAAGATCAGTCTAAAAAACTCAAGGCTGAGCTTGAAAATGCTTCCGGTCAGAAAAGGATCAAGCTTCTTAAAAGACTTGAGGTTGTTGAATCCTTCCGTATCTCTGGCAACAGACCTGAATGGATGATACTCAACGTCCTCCCTGTTATCCCGCCGGATATCCGTCCTATGGTTCAGCTCGACGGCGGCCGTTTCGCAACAAGCGACCTTAATGATCTTTACCGCCGTGTTATCAACAGAAATAACCGTCTTAAAAAGCTTATCGAGCTTCATGCCCCCAGAATGATCATACGCAATGAAAAACGTATGCTTCAGGAAGCTGTTGACGCAATCATTGATAACGGCAGACGCGGCAGACCGGTTACAGGTCCTTCTAACAGAAGCCTTAAATCACTCTCTGATATGCTTAAAGGTAAGCAGGGTCGTTTCCGTCAGAACCTCCTTGGTAAACGTGTTGACTATTCAGGTCGTTCGGTTATCGTTGTAGGTCCTGAGCTTAAAATGTATCAGTGCGGTCTTCCGAAGGAAATGGCTCTTGAGCTTTTCAAGCCCTTCGTTATGAAGATCCTCGTTGAAAGCGGCTCTGTCGCTAATATCAAGGCTGCAAGAAAGGCTGTTGAAAGAGCACAGCCTGAAGTATGGGATGCACTTGAACGCGTTATCAAAGGTCACCCTGTAATGCTCAACCGTGCACCGACACTCCACAGACTCGGCATCCAGGCTTTTGAGCCTGTTCTCGTTGAGGGTAAGGCACTCAAGCTCCACCCCCTCGCTTGTACTGCATTCAACGCCGACTTTGACGGCGACCAGATGGCTGTACACGTTCCCCTTTCAGCAGAAGCTCAGGCAGAAGCACGTTTCCTTATGCTTGCTGCAAATAACCTTCTCAAGCCATCAGACGGTAAGCCTGTAACAGTTCCGACACAGGATATGGTACTTGGTTCATACTATCTGACACTTGATAAGGACGGCGAAATGGGCGAAGGCAAGGTATTCCGTGATACTGATGAAGTTATCATGGCATATCAGACCGGTGTTATCGCCCTCCATGCAAAGATCAAGGTTCGCCGTGAGGGTGTATTCAACGGCAGAAAAATCTCAAGACTTATCGACACAACAGTCGGACGTATTATCTTCAACAGACCTATCCCCCAGGATCTCGGCTATGTTGACAGAACTAACCCCGACAATTACCTCAAATATGAAATTGACTTCCTTGTCGGCAAAAAGCAGCTTGGAAAAATATTTGACAAATGTATTAAAAAACACGGTACACAGCGTACATCTGAGGTTCTTGACGCAGTCAAGGCTCAGGGCTATAAATACTCAACAAAGGGCGCAATTACAGTTGCAGTTTGTGATGCAACTATCCCGCCGAAGAAAAAAGAGATCATATCTGCAGCTGAAAAGGAAATCGATAAGGTTACAGGTATGTACAGACGCGGTTACCTCTCCAATCAGGAGCGTTATGAAAAGGTAATCGGCATCTGGGAAAAAGCTACTAATGATGTTACAAGCGCTCTGAAAAATAACCTCGACAGATATAACCCGATTTACATGATGGCTGACTCCGGTGCCCGTGGTTCTATGAGTCAGATCAGACAGCTTGCCGGTATGCGCGGACTTATCGCCAATACATCAGGTAAGACGATCGAAATTCCTATCAGAGCTAACTATCGTGAAGGTCTTAACATTCTTGAGTACTTCATTTCCTCCCGTGGTGCAAGAAAAGGTCTTGCAGATACAGCTCTTCGTACAGCTGACTCGGGTTATCTTACAAGAAGGCTTGTTGATGTTTCACAGGATGTCATTATCCGTGAGGAAGACTGCGGGACAAAGGATGGTATCGTTGTTTACGATATCAGACAGACAAGTGCAGAAACCGGTGAGGAAGTAAGCGTTTCCTATGAAAACCTTACAGGTAATCACCTCTTTGAAAACTTCTATGATCCTGCAACAGGCAAGATCCTTATTTCAACTGACCGTATTATGACTCAGCGTGATGTTGATTCCATCAAGGCTCTTAATATTTCAGACATCAGGATCCGTCCCTATGATCAGTTCAGCTCAATGAAGAGCCAGATCGTAGGAAAGCTTCCTGCAAGCGATATCAACGATCCAAAAACAGGCGATGTTATTGCTGTTAATTCACAGCCCATTACTGAGCAGCATGCTGACAACATCATCAATGCCGGAATAACATCAGTTCAGATAAAAGATAACGACGAGATCAGGGATTGCTATTCATTTGTAAGCACACTCAAGGGCAGAAGGATAATGGATGACTTCTGTGACAAGGAAACTGGCAGAATGCTTATCCCTGCAAGAAAGCTTCTCACCGATAATGATATCAGAATCATTATTGAACAGGGTGCTGAAGTTGTCAAGCTCGTACATTCCGGCGATGCTGATTCCATAATCGAGTCTATGCATGAGCGTCTTCAGGGCAGATATCTTTGTGAGGATTACTTTGATCCTCAGACAAGTGAGCTTCTCGTTTCATCTGACAAGATCATGGATGATCACGATGCAGATCTCATTGTCAACTCAGGCTGCAAGAGCATCAAGATCCGTTCAATTCTTGATTGTCGTGCAAAACACGGTGTATGCCGCAAGTGCTACGGTTCTAACCTTGCAAACGGTATGCCTGTTACGATCGGTGAAGCTGTCGGTATCATTGCAGCTCAGTCAATCGGTGAGCCTGGTACACAGCTTACAATGCGTACATTCCATACCGGCGGTGTTGCAGGCGGTGAGGATATCACACAGGGTCTTCCCCGTGTTGAGGAACTGTTTGAAGCAAGAAAACCAAAGCATATCGCAATCATTACAGAGATCGGCGGTCAGGTCAAGCTCGAGGACAGAAATGCTGTCATTACAAGCACTGATCCTGCTGAAGCTCTTGAAAACAATAAAAACGGTGTTACAAGCAAAACATATCTTATCCCGTTCGGTGCACGTACAAAAGTAAAGAACGGTCAGATGGTAGAACCGGGTGATCTTCTTACAGAAGGTTCAGTTGATCCGCATGAAATACTCAACATCAAGGGTGCTGCTGCTGTTCAGGACTACCTTATTGAGGAAGTTCAGAGTGCATATCGTCTGCAGGGTGTTGATATCAACGATAAACACATTGAAGTTATCGTTCGTCAGATGATGAAGAAGGTACGCATTGAAGATGCAGGAAGCACTGATCTTCTCCCCGGCTCTCTCGTTGACAAGGGTAATTTCTATGCGGCTAACGAGGAAGTTGAAAAGAGGATTGCTGCAGGTGAAGAAGGACTTTCAACAGCAACCTACTCACCCACTCTTCTTGGTATCACAAAGGCCTCACTGGCAACTGATTCTTTCCTGTCAGCTGCATCATTCCAGGAAACAACAAGAGTTCTTACAGATGCTGCTATCAAGGGTAAGGTTGATCCGCTCATGGGTCTGAAGGAGAATGTTCTTATCGGTAAGCTTGTTCCTGCCGGTACAGGTATGGCAAGATACAGAGATGTTGAAATAGAAGAAAACATTCCTGCGATCTATCCGACAGAGCTTTGATGCTTTTCAATAAATAATACTGTATAATTTAATACCGTCTGTCAGGTTTATACGGCAGACGGTATTTTTTCTTTTGGGTTTGAACAGAAATATTCAAAGAAATTATATCTGGTGTACGGTGAATCATAAAACAAAACCGATAATCAAGTTATTTATTAAAGTTTTCCCAGACTTCTCAGAGCAGTTGAATCAGTAGGCAATTATAAAAGTTTCGCAAGCCTTTACAAAGACTGCGGGAGGTACATGGGGCTGCGGGGGGGCCAGTGGACACCGCTGCGAAGCAGCAGCACCGACCAAGCCGGCAGGCGAGACCCAGCGCCCCCGGTCGCCAACCGTAGTCGCCCGAAGGAAGTGCCCTTGGGGTATGGCGAAATCCCCTGACTGCAATCCCTCGGCAAGGGGTGAATTCAAAAACAGTCCAGTGGACTGTTTTTGAAGAGGTCGGGAAACCCCGACAGGAATAATAAACTGCTTTTTCCGGATAAACTAAATCTGATGAAAAATCTGATTTTAAAGGGAGCACAGGCTCTGTGCCGCCCTGGGAAAGAGAGCGCGTCCTCTTGTGAGGGTCATGTAGTAACGGGCTTGCTGCCGCAAGGCAGCAAAGGAAGGAACAGAATTGCTCATAGAAAACAGTAGTATTGAAAAAGCCGTAGTGAATTAAAGAGGCAGGCGGCTGCGTTTTCAAATTACTTATCTTAAGTAGGTTTTATATAAGCGAGTGCGGAGTTATCACGCTTAATAGCTGTGGAAGTTGGCTTGCCTGAGAAAAATGGGTCAGGAGTCAGAGTTGACATGGAAAATTAGTTTTGTGTGAGCATGGGCGGCTTGGTTACGTTGCTTCTTACTTTAAAACGTCAATCAGTTTCATGTTAGTGTGTTCAGGTTTATCAAGCTT
>ONRO01000077.1 GCA_900320235.1 uncultured Eubacteriales bacterium | reverse complement strand
CCTGCAGAGCCTGTAAAGGCGGAAAAGAAAAACGAGCTGTCGCATGATGCAGCAGAAAAGCCTGCAGAGCCTGCAAAGGCGGAAAAGAAAAACGAGCTGTCGCATGACGCAGCAGAAAAGCCTGCAGAGCCCGCAAAGGCGGAAAAGAAAAACGAGCTGTCGCATGACGCAGCAGAAAAGCCTGCAGAGCCTGTAAAGACGGAAAAGAAAAATGAGCTTTCTCATGATCTGCCTGTCAAGCCTGAAAAGCCTATAAGATCAGAACAGAAAAATGAGCTTTCCCGTGAGTCTTTGATAAGACCACCGACAGTACTGAAAAAAACAGAGTCAGTTTCTGATGAAGGAAAAAATACTGATAAAAATACTGAAACAGCAGATTCGCTTCCTGGCGGTCAGGGTGTCAGGATAGAACCATGGACACCAAAGAAAACAGGAATTAATGACAATAAGAATTTTAGCGAAGGCAGATCAGATCAGATAGTATACAGAAGTACTGAAAAAGATCCGTTCATCGTAATGGCAGGAAAGTTTACAAGAACGCTCAAGAGCGAATATGATAATACAAGAAGGCTCAGAGGCAGTAATCTTCCTCCGTCTTCGCCTCCGTCTGCTCCTGTACAGGATGAGCCGGTAAAACCAAAGGCTGAAAAGAATACTTCTGATCATGCTGAACCAAAAAGGATAAGAAAAAAGTCCAGACCCGTAAAGAATGAAGAAGTTCCAGACGAGAAGACTGAAAATGAAAAATCAAAAACAGTATCGGTAAAGGAGCTTAGAGAAAAGGAAAGGGAAAAAAAGAAAAAATTCAGGTTTTCTGATATATTCACATATGAGGGCGACAGCTTTGAGGAAGAGGAAGAGGAAGAAAACGAAAAGCCTGAGCTTTCAGATTACAGCAGAAAAGAAGATGCTGATGAGATAAAGGGAGATATCAATGAAAACTTCCGTAAGGTTTTTGTAAGGACGATAGTACTTACCTGTACCTGTGTTGCATCTGTAACTGCAGCGATAATTGCAAAATGGATGCCCTGGGTTTTTCTCAATCTGCTGAAAAACGGATGGCTGATTTATTCAGCACTGATGTTTGTGCTTTTTGTTGTATCGATCTTTGTATCAAGATACCCGATAGCAAACGGTTTTATGCCGCTGCGAAAGCTCAGGGGAAACAGTGACACCCCCGTTTCAGTTGCATCTCTTGCAGTAGGTGTACAGTCAATAATCGCGCTGTTTATGCCCAATGTTTTTCTGAACGAAACATATCATATCTATGTTCCGCTCCTGATACTTTCACTCCTTCTGAACAGTATGGGCAAGCTTCTGATAATCAGAAGAACAGCGGATAATTTCCGTTTTCTTTGCAGCAAAGAAGCAAGATATGCGGGAAAGATATATACAAAAACTGAAAATGCGGATCGTTTTGTAAGCGGTTTTCCGTCAAGAAAGCCAATCATTGCATACAGTAAAAGATCAAAATTCATGAGTAATTTTCTTCAGCTTTCGTATGCAGCAGATCCGGTCGAGGAATTGTCTGCATATTTTGCACCGATTGCGGCAGCAGTTTCTGTTGTCTGTGCAGTAGTCTATGGAATCCTTACAAAAGATTTTGCAGGAGGAGTTACATCATTCGCCCTTTCTGCATGTATCACGATCCCGATGTGCAGCCTGCTTGCAATAAATATACCGATGCTTAATCTCTGCTCGACTGCAAATAAAAACGGAGCAATGGTCGTAGGATATGAAGCGGTAAAACAATTCTGCGATACAAATACAATTATGATTGATTCCTCTGATCTGTACCCGAAGGGTAGCATAATACTCAGCGGAATGAAAACAATAAATGAAAGCAAGCTTCAGGAAGCAATATCTGCAGGAGCAGCGATGACTTTTGCAGTAAACGGACCCTTGACTCATGTTTTCGAGACTATTGTAAGACAGTCGAAATATAAACTGCCGGATTTTGACAGTGTATCATATGACGATGAAATGGGTCTTTCAGGATGGTCAAACGGAAATAGAATTCTTATCGGACGCCGTGAATTCTTTGAAAAGCATAATATCAGACTTCCTGATGAATCGATCGAAAAGAAATATCGCAAAAGAGGCAATGAAATCGCCTATATATCTGTCGGCGGAGAACTTGCCGTGATGTTCATACTTACATATAAGGCCGACAGAGCAATAGCTCAGTCTCTCAGAAGTCTTGAGGACAACGGAGTAAACTTTGTTGTCAGGACTATTGACCCAAATATTACTCAGCAGCATATTGCGGATAAATTCAGTCTTTATCCAAGATGCATAAAGATTCTTCCGACAGGTCTCGGAATGCTTTGCCATGATGAGCTTTCAGCAAAGGAAAAAAGCTCAAGAGCATACCTTGTTACAAACGGAAAGCTTTCCTCATTTGCAAATGCTGTTTCCGGTTGTATAAAAATAAGATCAACAGTTACGATCGCAAAGATTGTTCAATATCTTGCGATTATTATAGGTTTTATCCTTGTAACGGTGATCTCGTTTATATCCGGCTTTGCAAAGCTCGGCAGCTTTGAGTTGCTGATTTATACCGGATTCTGGTGCGCAGCACTGATAATAGTTTCAATCGCTGCCAGAAGAGTATCTTGACTCTGTAAGGGAATAAAACTTGAATATCCGTTTTCAAAGCTGAATTACAGCAGACAACTGATGCTGAGAATTGATCCTCAGGCATTATCGTTAAATGGATATGATTATATTTCCTGATTCTGAAAGGATGATTAATAATGTTAGTTGCACCATCACTTCTCAGCTGTAATTTTGCAGAAATGGGAAATGAGATTGTTCGTGTTGATAAGGCAGGAGCCGATCTGATACATCTTGATGTAATGGACGGTCATTTTGTGCCGAACCTGACAATAGGTCCGGCAATTGTAAAGGCTGTACGTCCATATACAAAGCTTCCGTTTGATGTTCATCTTATGATAGATTATCCGCTTGATTATGTTGATGCATTTGCAGATGCAGGAGCAGATATCATTACATTTCATCTCGAATCAATGTCTGATCCTCTGCTCACGATCGACAAAATTAAAAGCAGGGGATTAAAGCCCGGAGTTGTGATAAAACCCGGAACTCCTGCAGAGAGAGTATATCCTTATCTTGATAAGATATATATGGTTCTTGTTATGACTGTTGAGCCGGGCTTCGGCGGACAGGCATTTATGGAGAATATGATGCCTAAGATAAAGGCAATCAAAGAGGAAATCAGAAAAAGAGGACTTGATGTTCTTGTAGAGGCAGACGGCGGTATTTCCGGGAAAAATGCTTATATTGCGTCAGAAGCAGGAACTGATATCTGTGTTTCCGGCACTGGCGTTTTCAAAGCGGAAGATACAGAAGAAGCGATCAGGACCCTCAAGGAAGCATAACAGAAACTTAAGAGAAAAAATAAAAGGCAGGTACAGGCAAAATTGCCCGATACCTGCCTTTTTTTAATCATAACCGAAAACCGACAATAGTCTGGCGACAGCATTATTTCCGCCGATAAGTGTTCCTCTTTCGCAAATAGCGGCAGCCCTGTATTTCCCCTGGGAGAAAGATGAACTGTATTCCATAATTAAACCGAATAATCTGCCGCTTCTGAAAATACCGGGGATTATCAGATAATACATATTGTCAATATGGACAAGACGGCTTTTCAAATCTGATTTTCTTTCATTATCAAGAGCGATCAAACAGCAATGAAGCTGATCAAAGGAAGAAAAGCAGAAAGAAAAAGTGTCACTTCGCTCCTTAAGATAGTATTTTTTTCTCTTTGATCTGCTCCGGAATGTGATAAGAAAGATGCAGCCGCTGTTGTATCTTGCTGCTTCGATCGTAAGCTTTTTATCCGAAAGATCAACTCCGGTTATCAATTTGGTTTCACAAATAATTTTTCCGAGCAGATCACTATCCTGAACGGTATTTTTTTCAAGACCATCAAAGCTTGTATGGAATTGTTCGAAAAGTTCCTTGTCTCCAAGAGATATCAGTATTCTGGAGCTGTCAAGCCGTTCAATATTCATGTTCAGACCTCCGCTGTGAGGATTATTCAGCAGCAAATTTTCAGATAATTCGTTTGCTGTATAGAATCAGGATGACTATATACTACATAATATTAAAAAAACATGATCTTTGCAATAATTAAATGTTGGACAAAAAGTCTGAATATGGCAAGACAAATTGTTTTTTCATTATCGATAAAAAAGTATAATGTGCTCCGGCAATTTCATGCAGGTAATTAAAGTAGAGTCGGAGTTAAGGATGCATTTTTGCTGAGTGATAAACGCAACTGGAGATAATGCACAAAAATTTACTATCTTATTCTGATAATTATACAAAATTGCAGAATCCTATATACAAAAAGAAAATTTATGTGTATAATGTTAGGTAGAGATCTTTTGATTTTTTGTGAAAATTCACAAATATTCTGAATTTTTCTCTTAACTAATGACCAGTAAAAATGTAATAATAATTATACTGACTTCCTTTGAAAAGTTTTTAACCGGAAGAATGAAATAATTGATCCACCAACTGATCTGCACTAAAGGAGTGTTTAAGTTGAAGAAAATGCTTGTAGCCGATAATATTGAAATGAATAAATCAATTATTCACGAAATATTTTCTTCTCATTATGAGATATTACAAACATCTGGCAGCGAGCTTGCGTTTAAATTTCTTACACAATATAAGAATTCTATTTCAATTATTCTTATAAATGAAAATATAGCAAGAAGCTTCAGCAGTGATATCGTGAAGACCCTTACAAATCTTCGTATTTTTGAAAATGTGCCTGTAATACTGATACTTGACAGCGATAGTTCAAGAATGAATGCAGTAAATATTGATATGCCGTTCAGCGATGTTGTTGAATCTCCGGTAGATCCGTTTGTAATTCAGAAAAGAGTTAAAAATCTTGTTGAACTGTATTCACATAAATGTGAGCTTGAGGAGCTTATCGCAAAACAGACAGCAAAGATACTTTCACAGAATAAAGCTTTAAAGCTTCAGCAGAGAAAGATAAATGCAATTAACAATGATATGCTTGACACACTCAGCACAGTTATTGAATATCGTGATGTTGAGTCCGGCAAGCATATACACAGAATAAAGAAATTTACAGAGCTGATGCTCAGAGAGCTTTCAGTAAGATATCCGAAGTATAATATAACCGAGGAAAAAATAGATCTTATTGCGTCGGCATCATCTCTGCATGATATTGGCAAGATAGCAATTCCGGATTCAATTCTCCTCAGCCCGAGAAGGCTGACGTATGATGAATTCAGGATAATGAAGGAGCATACAATAAAAGGCTGCGAACTGCTTAATCAGCTTGACAGCGTTGAAAGAAACGAATATTTTACATATTGTTATGATATCTGCCGTTATCACCATGAAAAATATGACGGTATGGGTTATCCGGACGGACTCAAGGGCGATCAGATACCGATCTGGGCACAGGTTGTTTCTGTGGCGGACTGTTATGATGCATTAACGAGTGACAGACCGTATAAAACTTCTTTTACACATAAACAGGCAGTCGAAATGATAAGAACCGGAGCATGCGGAGCCTTTTCGGATGAGATGATGGAATGTTTTTCTGCAGTTTTATCAGAATTCAAAAAGCTTGCAGAAGAATATGCAGATATCAATCATATTGACAGCAGCGTTTCAAAGAATGAGAAAAAAGAAAAAAAGGATGAGCCTGAAAAGCCCAACAGGGATATTTACAGAAAAATGAACAGGGAAGACCTCATAAAGACTATTGAAAAGCAAAAGATCGAAATGCTTGAGGCAAGAAAACGTGATGACGATATTCTGAACAGAATATCAGATCATGTGTTTGAATTTGACCTGAAGAACGATACGGCTGTTGAAAGAAAGGGCAGTTTTGATAACCTCTTCGGATATTCACCAAAGAATTATAGTGAAGCCGTAATGCTTCTCGGAGAAATAGTGCCAGAGGAGCATCGCAGTAAGGTTCTGAGAACTTTCAGAACGGAAAATGTATATAAAGAAGCAGGAAGGGGAAACGAAAGAATAATACTCGAATGTCCGATGAAACTCGGAGGAGATATTTATTCAGCAGTTCGCTGCACCTGTGTTCCGCTGCTTGAAAATAAGAAAGTCGTAAATATATTCTTCAGCATTCAGACACTGAATTACAGCAGCGTGACTTCAGGTCTGGGTGAAATAGATACTGACAGGGATCCTGTTACGGGACTCTGGAATTACAATGGACTCAGAAATGAAATTGAGGATTTCATAACGCATACAGGCAAAAACGGCAGACATATGCTTATGCTTATTGATATAGACGGTTTCCGCAGTATCAACAGACAGACAGGCTACCGTTTCGGAAATGAAATACTGAAGGATATTGCAGAGGTCCTGAAACAGCAGTTCAGTGACAGCAATATTATCGGCAGGGTAGAGGACGATAATTTTATTGTATTTATAAAGGATTGTCAGGACCGTGAGGAAAATCTTGCACTTGTTGACAGTGTTTTCAGAAAGCTGCATAAAAACTATACCTTCGGTAATCGTACCTATCCTGAACTATCAGCCTGTATCGGAGTAAGTACGTTCCCTGAGCATGGACGAAAATTTGACGAAATATTTGAAAATGCTTCAAAAGCTGTTGATATAGCAAAGATCAACGGCAAAAATATGTATCTTTTCTATAACGAAAATATGCGTGAAAGCTGGGAACTGAGTACAAATGCAACCGGATCAGAACTGAACAGCAACCCGATAGAATTTGAAAGGTATTTTGTTCCGGTAAAGGACAGCGTTTCAGGTGTGATCTTATCATATGATATTGTAGAAACATCGTCTGAAAATGGAAATGAATATGATTTTGACGAAATATATTCTTCGCTTTACGGAAATGTAAATATTACAGCCGTAAGTCTGAACAGCCTGAGAAGAATATTTTCAGTAATATACAGACTTCAGTCTGAGGGACTTATGCTCCCGATATTTACAGTGACGACAATGTTCGGCGGTAATGACGGGGAAATTGTAATAAAGGCATTGCAGGATATCCTGACGTATTATCCAATCGACTGTACTAGAGTATGTATCAATCTCACTCAGGATATGCTTTCAACAATGGATATGCGTCAGCTTGCAGAATTTACGGATTATCTCAGAAGCTGCGGATTTGAACTTGGCGTATATAATGTAGGTCTTAACTCGATCAATACAAAGGTATTCACAAAGCATTTATTTAACAGGATAACATTCTCGTCATCGTTCATCAATGATATTTCAGACGGAATCATACCTGTTGAGATACTGACATATCTTATTGATTGCTTTACAGGCCTTGGAGCATATACATATCTTCCGATTGATACAGATGAATCAATGGTAAAGCTGATTCTGAAATGCACAGACCTTAACTTCGGAATTCATTCTAATGAATTCTTATGTGAATCTGATTTCAAGGAAGTGCTGAAACGGGAGGATCCGTCTGATAATAAGGAGCTGCTTGCACTTTGTTCAGGAATTGAATCATCGCTTGTAATGAGTGAAAAGCTATATGAAGAAATACTTGAACAGACAAGATCATTTATCTTTGAATGGATACCAAGACTGGATTCAGTTAAATTCTCCGGTTCTTTTGAAAAAATGTATGGCTATGTACTTCCTTCATTTGAGTTTGTGAAGAATATCAGAAGTTCAAAGCTGCTTCATTCTGACGATGTAAAGAAATTCCTTGAAAAACTCAATATTTCCCGTTCGGAAAGTACTGACGCAGAATGTCTTGTCAGGATATATAATTCATTTACTGATGACTATCTCTGGAACAGAGTTCATTTTGTGGCAATAAGAAATGCTGCAGGAATACCTACAAAGATCATGGCAGTTTGTGCGGATGTTTCAGAGGAAAGATTGACTCTCAGCGATGATGAACAAAGAAAGGACCGCACGGATTATATTACTAATCTGTATAATAAGACAGCAGCAGAAAACAAGATAAGAAGCTTCCTCTTTGATGAAGGTATTTCAGGCAGACATTCAATGCTTGTTGTTGAAATGATCGGTTTTGAAAGAATGGAGGAGGAATTCGGCAAGCCTTTTTCAAATGCTGTTCTGAAAGAAACCGCTGCATCTATCAGAGAGCTTTTCAGAGATTCCGATATTATCGGAAGAGTGAACGGATCCCAGTTCATAATCTTTGTCAAAGGTCTGAACCGCAAGGAGCTGATCGAAGAAAAATGCAGAACTATTATTTCATCATTAAGCAAAACATATAGTAATGGTGAAGAAGAAATGACGCTCAACGCAAAAATTGGTATCAGTATCTATCCGGAAGACGGTAATTCCTATGAAGATCTTTATCAGGCAGCAATCGAAGCCCTGTATTATTCGAGACATAGCCTGAATTCGGATGCTACTTTTGCACTTGAAAGCGGAACGATCCAGAAGCGTCTGAACTGACATATTGAAATAACGGTCAGCGTATCTTATTTTCGCTGACCGTTGATGTTTTTTTATGTTGTAAGAATAACCGGAAAACACCATGTCTGATTAAAAAAGAATATGGCAGTTTATCCGTAAAGGAAAATCTATCAAAAAAACAAAAAACAGCCGTACTAACGGCTGTTTATTTTTTGTAAGTTATAGAAAAATTATTGAATCGAGCTGTCAAGATAATGCTCGAGTTCTTCCTCGTCTCTCCTCTG
>ONRO01000114.1 GCA_900320235.1 uncultured Eubacteriales bacterium | reverse complement strand
TATTATCTGAACAAGGAGATGTTTATTATGAGTGATAAGGAAAAAGAACTGCAGGATGAAGAGTTCCCCGAAACTGATCTCGTCAGTCTTGTGGATGAAGATGGTACAGAATATGAATTTGAGGTTATCGATGAAATTGATCATAAGGACGGACATTACTATGCCCTCGCTCCTCAGTTCGATCTTCCGGATCAGGATATCGAAGCTGGCAGCACATATATGATCTTTGAGGCTGTTGAAGATGAAAACGGTGAGCCTCAGCTTGCTGAAATTGAAGATGAGGATCTCCTCGATGAACTCGCTGAAATCTTTGAACAGAATTTCGATTCAGCTATTGAGGAAGAATAATTATTTAAAAATTATTACTTAACCCCCTTGATTTTTTGTTATTATCGTTGTATAATAAATATACACTCAAGTGTACAAATTTAGTTAAATTGTCTGCCCGATGCGTATTGATCGTGTAAAATAACCCTACAACCTTTAAATCGGGAATCCGGCTTCTGCAGTGGACTTCAGACCTCCCGCTACCGCGGACGAAGGGAGTATGAAATTGTGGAGAGGATACCCACCTGCTTATCTCGTAGGCAGGTTATTATCTACGGTGTACGGTTGGGCGGACTTTTATTTTTATCGGTACTATATGTGCCGGTTTTTTCTTTTTTATACTATCAGTATTATCGTTTTATTATATTACAATATTGTAGTTGAAAAAAATGCTTTAAAATTGTATAATATTAACGTACTTTAAATTGTATATCAAAATAGCGGAGGTGAACAGTTTGAGGGATAATGCAGAAACAAAAAAAACCAATAATATCCGGCTAACCATCGTTGTAGTAACTGCAATTGCGGCAACTGCGGCAATAATATCATTAATTATTTTTCTTATTTTCAGAGCTTCCGGAACTGAAGCCTCATTCAATTACACTGCGCATGATATTACCAAACAGGTTATTAATAAAATGAATTACGAAAACCTCTCTGAAATCTCCGAAGACAATATCGATAAGTATTATGAAATACCTTCAGACGTTGTTTCTGATTCAGCTGTTTTTATTTCTTCAAGAACAGATAATTTCACAGAGCTTGCCTGCTTCAAGCTAAGCAAGGAAGAATATGAGCAAAAGCTTCTTGATGTTATCGAAGATTATCTCAGCGAAAAAAAATCAACCTATCAGAATATCAACGAAAAAGCGTACAATGCTATTCAGGAAAGCAAAGTCTTCACACATTATCCGTATGTGCTTGTTTCGGTTTCCTCAGATAATAATTCTGTAAAATCAACATTTGATGCTATGTTTGAAGAAAAAAGCAATTCAGATCTTTCAGAGGATTAAATCCGCCGTTTACGGCGGTTTTTTTCTTTTTAATAACAAAAACACCGGCATGATCACAGGATCAAAATACCGGTGTTTTTTCTTTCCGTATTCAGCTTAATAATACAGATTATTTTATTATGCTAACGCCATCCATTTCTTCAGGCTGAGGAAGTCCGAGAAGTTTGAGCATTGTCGGAGCAATATCTGCAAGTCTGCCTCCGTCACGAAGCTCACACGGATGATTTACAACAACGAATGGTACAAGGTTAGTTGTATGTGCTGTGAACGGCTCACCGTCCTCGTCAAGCATCCTGTCAGCATTGCCGTGATCTGCTGTAATAAGAGCAACACCGTCCATTTTCTTGACAGCCCTGATAACCTGTCCTACACAATCATCAACTGCTTCAACTGCTTTTACTGCAGCCTCAAATACGCCTGTATGTCCTACCATATCACAGTTTGCAAAATTAAGTATTATTACATCGTATTTGCCGCTTTCTATTCTTTCAACTACATTCTTTGTAACCTCATATGCGCTCATTTCCGGCTGGAGATCATATGTTGCAACCTTCGGCGAAGGAATAAGGCATCTGTCCTCTCCCTCACTTACGTTCTCAACGCCGCCGTTGAAGAAGAATGTTACATGTGCATATTTCTCTGTTTCAGCGATTCTGAGCTGTGTAAGACCCTTCTTTGATATATATTCGCCGAACATATTTGAAAGCTTCTGGGGCTTGAACGCAACCTCTACATTCGGCATTGTTGCATCATACTGTGTCATGCAAACATATGTAAGCGGGAAAAAGCCCTTTCTTCTTTCAAATCCGCTGAATTCAGAATCAACAAATGTCCTTGTGATTTCTCTTGCCCTGTCAGGACGGAAATTAAAGAATACAACAGAATCTCCGCTGTTAATTGTTGCGCCTTCAACGCATACTGTCGGGATAACAAATTCATCTGTTACTCCGTCATCATATGACTTTGTGATTGCTTCAACAGCATTGGCTGCCTTATTGCCTTCTCCATATACAAGCGCACTGTACGCCTTCTCAACACGATCCCAGTTATTATCTCTGTCCATTGCATAATAACGTCCGGAAATAGTCGCAATGCGTCCAAGACCGATTTCATCGAGCTTTGCCTGACACTGAACAATATAATCCTTTGCACTTGCAGGCGGTACATCACGTCCGTCAAGAAACGCATGGATATTTACATTCTTGACACCCATTGTCTTTGCCATTTCAACAAGTCCGTAGAGGTGTGTATTATGGCTGTGTACACCGCCGGGTGAAAGGAGTCCCATGAAATGCAGTGCTTTTCCCTCTTCAGCAGCATTCTTCATTGCATTTACAAGAGCTTCATTTTTCAGAACGCTTCCGTCTTTTATAGCCTTTGTTATTCTTGTGAGCTCCTGATATACTACACGGCCTGCACCGATATTTGTATGACCTACCTCACTATTGCCCATCTGTCCATCAGGCAGTCCTACATCCATGCCGGATGCAGCAATCAGTCCCCACGGATTTGTGGAAACTATATGCTCAAGGTTTGGCTTGTTTGCACTGCGGATTGCATTTCCGTAGTTTGTTCCGATACCGAAGCCATCCAGTATCATTAGTATTAATGGTTTTTTCATAGTTTTTCTCCATTCATATGTTTATATGTGAAATCACTCAGCTTTATTGTCTTCCTTGATCCACTTTATTTCAATATCGTCAACAGATTT
>ONRO01000377.1 GCA_900320235.1 uncultured Eubacteriales bacterium | reverse complement strand
CATTATTCACTATTCATTATTCACTATTCATTATTCATTTATTACGTCCCATGGTGTCAGCATTCCCAGAATTCTGCCGCGCGATGATCCGCTATCTGTTATGAATACCGCTGCAAGTCGCTTCGCCCCCGGACGTTTACGCTCAAATTCATTGCGCACGTCATATATTGACGTCTCACGTCCGAAAAATCGGAAACGTTCCGCTGAATGATTATTAAAGCTGAGCATCTCTCCGAAATCCGATATTAACATATCATCTCTCAGACTTGTCATCCCGTTTTCCAGTGAATATGTGAATACCGTACTTACACTGAATACACCTATACATTCTCCTCCGTCTATCACCGGTACATGTGAAAATCCCTGACGTTCCATCTTTTTCATGACCGTCTGGGCCTTCTGCGAAAGCGTTGTTTTCAAAATATCTGCAAACAATGTCGAAACCTCTATCGCAAGCGGCGGCTGCTTGATAAAATCCGTCACTTCTCCGAGAAAGCTTATCATTGCCTGCGAAGGCTGAATAATACGCTCACCGTTGACTTCCGAATGATGACTCAGAAAATTTCTTATTTCACGGCAGATATCCAGATTTTCACGATAGGGCTTGCTTTCCTTTTCGCTCATGAAGCGCACGATCGGACTGCCGAATTTTTTTTCATCTACATTATATTTGGCATTAAGTGTTTCCTCAAGCTCCCTGTACGCATTGAGAAATTCATCTGCTCTGTCCGTTTCAGGCATATTTATCATTCCTCTGTGCTGTATTTTTCTGCGATATATTCATCATAAGAACGTGTAATATCCTTGATTCCGTCCTTTTCTATTACGATAATACGGTTTGCTACTGTTGATATAAACTCGTGGTCGTGAGATGTAAACAGAACGACTCCCTTAAAGGCTGACAGTCCCTTATTGACAGCTGTAATTGACTCAAGGTCAAGATGGTTTGTCGGCTGGTCAAGCACAAGCACATTTGCTCCGAACATCATCATTCTCGAAAGCATACATCTGACCTTTTCTCCGCCGGAAAGGACTTTTACAGGCTTGAATACATCGTCACCCGAGAAAAGCATTCTTCCGAGGAAGCCTCTGAGGTAGGTATCTGTATTATCATTACCTCTGACATACTGACGCAGCCAGTCGATGATTGTATCATCGTTATCCTCAAAGAAAGCTGTATTATCCTTCGGGAAGTACGACTCTGTTATTGTACTGCCCCATTTGAATTCTCCCTCATCAGGCTCCATATTACCCATAAGTATTTCAAAAAGAGTTGTTATTGCGATCTCATTATCGCAAAGGAAGGCCACCTTATCATTTCTTTCAATTCTGAACGAAACATTATCAAGCACTTTTTCGCCGTCAACTGTTTTAGAAAGGTTTTCCACATAGAGAACCTCTTTTCCGACCTCTCTGTCGGGGGTAAAGCCGACGAAAGGATATCGCCGTGATGATGCCGGCATTTCCTCAACTGTAAGCTTATCAAGGAGTTTTCTTCTTGAAGTAGCCTGTTTTGATTTTGATTTGTTTGCTGAGAAACGCTGAACGAAGCTCTGAAGCTCCTTGATTTTTTCCTCAGTTTTTTTATTCTGCTGTTTTATCATTGACTGAATGAGCTGGCTGGATTCATACCAGAACTCATAGTTACCGACATACAGTTTGATCTTATTATAATCTATATCTACCATATGTGTGCAGACCGTATTAAGAAAATGGCGGTCATGCGATACTACTATTACTGTTCCCTGATAATCAAGGATAAAATCTTCAAGCCATGAAATAGCCTTGATATCAAGGTTATTTGTAGGCTCATCGAGGAGTATGATCTCCGGATTTCCGAAAAGTGCCTGTGCAAGAAGCACCTTTACCTTTTCGTTACCGGTAAGGCTGCTCATCTGTGAATAAAGAATATCCTCAGAAAGCCCAAGACCCTGAATAAGCTTTGAAGCATCGCTTTCAGCCTCCCAGCCGTTCATTTCGGCAAATTCTGCCTCAAGCTCAGACGCTCTTATTCCGTCCTCATCGGAAAAGTCCTCTTTCATATAGATAGCGTCCTTTTCCTTCATTATATCGTAAAGCTTTTTATTGCCGAATATTACTGTATCAAGCACAGTATATTCGTCAAAAGCAAAATGATCCTGTTTAAGCACTGACATTCTTGTGTTTTCAGGAATTATGACCTCACCCTTTGTAGGTTCAAGCTCGCCTGAAAGCACTTTGAGGAAAGTAGATTTTCCTGCACCGTTCGCACCGATAATACCATAGCAGTTATTATCAGTAAGTTTCAGATTAACATCAGAAAAAAGTGGTGTTCCGCTGAAATTCACAGAAACATTACTTACTGTTATCATTTATCCTGTCTCCCTTTTTATCCTTTTGATAGCTGATCGCAAAGCACGGATACTATACAGTTTTGCCATCAGTTTTTCTTTTTCAGCCGAAAAAAACGCAGATGTTTTTTTACTCAGCCAAAACATCATACCTGTAATTCTTATCCCTTGAATTCAAAATTATCCCAATCAAACTCACGAAGTCTTCCGCTGTTTTTCAGTTCCGGGAAATCCCATTGTCTAAGCACCTCATAAGCAGCGATTGCCGCAGAGTTAGAGAGATTCAGACTTCTCGCCTCATCAATCATAGGTATCCGCACCGTAGTCTGCGGATTATCATGCAGCAGTTTTTCCGGAAGACCCTTAGTTTCCTTTCCGAACACTATATAGCTTTTATCCGGATATTCTATATCTGTATATTTTCTCGGAGCCTTTGTAGAGAAATAATAGTACACTCCACCCTTTGTACGCTCGAAGAAATCATCAAGATTTTCATAATAAGTCAAATCGAGATACTGCCAGTAATCAAGCCCCGATCTTTTGAGATGTTTATCAGTCGGGGTAAAGCCCATCGGCTTCACAATATGCAGTCTTGCACCTGTTGCGGCGCAGGTTCTTGCGATATTGCCTGTATTCTGCGGTATCTCGGGTTCAACAAGAACAATATTCAGTTCAGGCATTTTTACTCTCCAGATGAGCAGCACCCGGCAATGAAGTTATCTGTGCTGCTCTGTTTTTAATTTTATCTGTTATTCAGAAATTCAGTCACCTGTTCTGAGATGCTCAAAAAGGCGATCACAGCTTTTCTGCTGCACAAGCTGTTCTTATGCAGCGGCTCAGCTGTTCTGAATGATTGCAGACCGTATAATCACATGGCTGCAAAGTCTGTCAGAATTTTCTGAATCTGTTATATCTTTTATTAAGCAGAGTATCGGTATCAGCAGCGCTGAATTTATCTATTGTCTGAGAAATAAGCGTCTTGAAGCTGTCGAACATTATGCTGTCAACTGTTTTAGGCTCACGGATAATTCTTTCGATAACTCCGAGTTTGAAAAGATCCTGAGAAGTAAGCTTCAGGCATTCTGATGCCTCAGCTGTTTTTGTCGGATCCTTCCAGAGAATACTTGCACAGCCCTCAGGAGAAATAACCGAGTAAATTGCGTTTTCAAGCATCCATACCTCATCTGCAACAGCGAGTGCAAGAGCACCCCCGCTTCCGCCCTCTCCGATCAGTATTGAGAGGATCGGAGTCCTGAGCGTCATCATTTCCATCAGGTTTTCAGCAATTGCCTGACCCTGACCTCTTTCTTCTGCACCGATACCGCAGTATGCGCCTGAGGTATCCACAAAGCAGATTACTGGACGATGGAATTTTTCAGCCTGTTTCATTAATCTGAGTGCCTTTCTGTAACCCTCAGGATGAGCAGAGCCAAAATTTCTTTCCATTCTTTCCTTAAGATTTCTGCCTTTTTCAAGGCCGATAACGGTGACTG